>JAOPWO010000023.1 GCA_025965635.1 Modestobacter sp.
CGGGACCCAGCCGGCGGGGAGGCCGCCCGCGGCCGGGTGCAGGGCGACGAGCGTGATCGGTGCCCGGTCGCCGAGCGCGGCGGCCAGGGTCTGGACGGCCCGCTGCGGGGCGATGCCGAGCAGCACCGACCGCAGCGCCGCGGCGAGGTCGGCGGTCCCGGGGGCATCGTCGCCAGCGAGCAGCCGACCGGCCTCCGCGGCGAGCTCCATCGCGGCGGTGAGCGCCGGCTCCGGCGGGTCGCTGAGCCGGGTGCGGCCCTCGTCGAGCAGCCACAGCCAGCCGTGCAGCCGGCCGGCCGACCGGACGGGGAGGCAGAGCCGGGTCAGGATGCCGGCGGCCGGGTCCGCGGGAGTGCGCAGCGGCGCGGCGGCCGTGGCGATGCCGAACTCCTCGAACCGGAGCCGGGTCGGCGCGGGGGAGCCGCGGGTCAGGATCGACCGGGTGCGCACGGCGTCCAGCGCCGTGCCGGACCCGGCGTCGTCCCCGCCGGCGGGGTGGGCGCAGAACGCCAGCAGGGTGAAGTTCCGGTCCTCCAGCGTCGCCGGGGCACCGAGCAGCCGGGAGACCTCGTCCACCAGGTCCTGCAGGTCGTCGCGCACGTCGCGTCCCCTCGCCCGTCTCAGACGATCGTACGAGGGAGGTTCCGACAGCTGTCCGTGGTGCAGCGCCCTCGTCGTCCCTAGCGTCGTCCCCGGCGCCCGGCTCGCCCGGTGCCGCTGACCGGAGGTGGCCCGTGCTGACCCAGAGGGCACTGCTCGCCGCGTCCCGCCGGCCGGTCCTGCGGCGCGTCGTCACCGGCACCCCGGCGACCCGTCGGGTGGTCGACCGGTTCGTCGCCGGCGAGACGCTGCCCGACGCCCTCGCCGCCGTCCGGGCGCTCACCGCCGACGGCATCGCGGTCACCCTCGACCACCTCGGCGAGGACGTGACCGACCGCCGCGAGGCGCTCCGCTCGCGGGACGCCTACCTGGCGCTGCTGGACGGGCTCGCCCCGCTGCGGCTCGGGCGCCGGGCCGAGGTGTCGGTGAAGCTCTCGGCCTTCGGCCAGTCGCTGCCGGGAGGCGGCCACGACATCGCGCTGGCGCTGGTCCGGCCGGTGGTGGAGGCGGCCAGTGCCCTGGGCACCACCGTGACCCTGGACATGGAGGAATCGTGCACGGTCGACTCCACCCTCGCCGTCCTGGCCGAGCTGCGCCGCGACCACCCCGGGACGGGTTCCGTGCTGCAGGCAATGCTGCACCGCTCCGAGGACGACGCCCGCGCGCTGGCCGCCCCCGGCTCGCGGGTGCGGCTGGTCAAGGGTGCCTACGACGAGCCGGCCGGCGTCGCGCACCAGGACAAGGCCGACGTCGATGCCGCCTACGCCCGCTGCCTGGAGGTCCTGGTGCGCGGGCCCGGCCACCCGATGGCCGGCACGCACGACCCGGCGCTGATCGCCCGGATGTCGGACCTGGTCGCCGAGACCGGCCGCGGCCCGGACAGCTACGAGTTCCAGCTGCTCTACGGCATCCGGCCCGACGAGCAGGCCAGGCTGGCCGCGGCCGGCCACACCGTGCGCGCCTACGTGCCCTACGGCGCCGACTGGTACGGCTACTTCATGCGCCGGCTGGCCGAGCGCCCCGCCAACCTGCGGTTCTTCCTCCGCTCGCTCGCCACCAGGTCCTGAACCCCGAGGGCCATGCTGGCCAACATGGCCCTCGGCCTCCTCGGAAGGCACACCACCATGGACGCCGTCACCCAGGTCCCCGCCCCCCGCAACGAGCCGGTCAGGGACCACGCGCCCGGCTCACCCGAGCGTGCAGCCCTGCAGCAGCGGCTCACCGAGCTGGCCGGCTCGACCGTCGAGCTGACCGCCACGATCGGCGGGCGGCAACGGATGCCCTCCGGCGCGGCGTTCGACGTCGTCGCCCCGCACCGGCACGCCCAGGTGCTCGGCACGTCCGCGCACTCCACCGCGGCCGACGCGACCGAGGCGCTGCGCTGCGCGGTGGACGCCGCACCGGGCTGGGCGGAGCTGTCCTTCGACGACCGGGCGGCGGTGTTCCTCAAGGCCGCCGACCTGCTCGCCGGCCCGTGGCGGCAGACGCTGAACGCCGCCACCATGCTGGGGCAGAGCAAGACCGCCCACCAGGCCGAGATCGACGCCGCCTGCGAGCTGATCGACTTCTGGCGCTGGAACGTGCACTTCGCCCGGCAGGTGCACGCCGAGCAGCCGGTGTCCTCACCCGGGGTGTGGAACCGGGTCGACCACCGGCCGCTGGAGGGCCCGGTCTACGCCGTCACCCCGTTCAACTTCACCGCGATCGCCGGGAACCTGCCGACCGCGCCGGCGCTGATGGGCAACACGGTGATCTGGAAGCCGGCGCCCACCCAGCAGTTCGCCGCGCACTTCCTGATGCGGCTCCTGGAGGCCGCCGGGCTGCCCGACGGCGTGATCAGCATGCTGCCCGGCGACGGGGTGGCGGTCTCCGAGGTCGTGCTCGCCGACCGGGACCTCGCCGGCATCCACTTCACCGGCTCCACCGCGGTGTTCCGGCACCTGTGGCGCACGGTCGGGGAGAACATCGCGGGCTACCGCGGCTACCCCCGGGTCGTCGGCGAGACCGGCGGCAAGGACTTCATCGTCGCCCACCCCTCGGCCGACCCTGACGTGCTGCGGACGGCGATGATCCGCGGCGCCTTCGAGTACCAGGGGCAGAAGTGCTCCGCGGCGTCGCGCGCCTACGTGCCGCGCAGCGTGTGGGCCCGGGTCCGCGACGACCTCGTCGGGATCACCGAGGAGCTGCCGGTGGGCGAGGTCACCGACTTCGCCAACTTCATGGGCGCGGTCATCGACGGCCGGTCCTTCGCCAAGCTGGCGAAGGTCCTGGACGCGGCGAAGGGCGACGACGCGCTCCGCGTGATCGCCGGCGGGACCGCCGACGACAGCGAGGGCTTCTTCGTCCGGCCGACGGTCATCGAGGGCACCGACGCCGGGCACGAGGTGTTCACCACAGAGTACTTCGGGCCGGTGCTGGCCGTGCACGTCTACGACGACGCCCAGTACGACACGGTGCTGCGCCAGATGGAGTCGGTCGCGCCCTACGCGCTGACCGGCTCGATCATCGCCCAGGACCGGGCGGCCATCGCCCACGCGCAGCGGTTCCTCCGCCACGCCGCGGGCAACTTCTACATCAACGACAAGCCCACCGGCGCCGTCGTCGGCCAGCAGCCCTTCGGCGGCGGGCGGGCCTCAGGCACCAACGACAAGGCCGGCGCCGCGCAGAACCTGCTGCGCTGGACCAGCACCCGGTCGATCAAGGAGACCTTCCTCCCCGCCACCGACCACCGGTACCCCTACATGTCGTGAGTGGCAGCAGGACCCCGGCGGGGCCGAGGTCAGCGGGCGGCGGGGCGTGCGGCGCGCAGTGCCGCGAGCAGCTCGGTCGCGGTGTGGTCGACCGCGTCCTCACCAGGGACGGTGGCACCTGGCTCGTCGGCGGCCAGCGGCTCCAGCGTGGCCAGCTGGCTGCTCAACAGCGACGACGGCATGTAGTGCCCGGACCGGGCCGCCAGCCGCGCGGTCAGCACCGCCTCCGACGGGGCGACGTGCGCGAACCACACCGAGGGGTGCCTCTCGCGCAGCAGGTCGCGGTAGCTGCGCCGGAGTGCCGAGCAGGTCAGCAGGAGCGAGCTACCGGCCCGCTCGCGCTCGCCGATGACCGCCGCCACCGCCCGCAGCCACGGCCAGCGGTCCTCGTCGTCCAGCGGGATGCCGGCGGCCATCTTCGCGACGTTGCTCTCCGGGTGCAGGTCGTCGCCTTCGATGTAGTCCCAGCCGAGGCAGCGGGCCAGCTCGAGGGCGATGCTCGTCTTCCCCGAACCGGACACCCCCATGACCACGATCGAGGTGGTCGCCGGGATGCTGGGCGCTGGGTCCATGGCCGAACCGTAGGCAACGCGGCCGCCGGACGGCAGGGCGAGGGGACGGGGACAGGTGCAGACCACGGGGACGACGGCGGGCTCGCTGTGGCGGCTGCCGGTCGTGCGGTCACTGTTCGCCCTGAACGCGCTGGGCATCCTCAGCTACTCGCTGCTGCTGCCGGCGCTGCCCGCGTACGCCGCGGCCGGTGGGGCAGGGCTCACCGCGGCCGGCGCGGCGACCACCGCCTTCCTGGTCGTCACCGTGCTCGTGCAGGGGACGGTTCCGGCCCTGGTCCGGCGCTGGGGGCTGGGCCCGGTGCTGGCCGGCGGGCTGGTGGCGCTGGGCGGGCCCGCGCCGCTCTACCTGCTCACCGACGACGTCGGCTGGCTGGTGGCGGTCTCCGCCGTCCGCGGGGTCGGCTTCGCCGTCCTCACGGTGCTGGGCTCGACGATCGCCGCCCGGGCTGTGCCCCCCGAGCGGCGGGGCGAGTCGATCGGCATCTACGGGCTGGCCCTCGGGCTGCCCACGCTCGTCGCCATCCCCGCAGGCACCGCCCTGACCCTGGCCGACCACTTCGCCTGGGTCGCCGCACTGTCGGCGGCATCGGTCCTGGCCGTGGGCTTCGTGCCGGGCCTGGTGCGGGCGGTCGCGCCAGAGGGCGACGAGCCTGGAACGGCGGGCACTTCACGGGCGGCGGTGCGGGCGGCGGCTGCTCCTTCGCTCCTGCTGTTCCTGGTCACCCTGGCCGGCGGCGGCCTGGTGACCTTCCTGCCGATCGAGCGGCCCGACGGTCAGCTGGCCGCGGTGGCGCTGCTGATCTTCGGGGTGTGCACCGCCGTCGCCCGCTGGCAGGCCGGCGTGCTGGTGGACCGGATGGGCGCCCGGGTCGTCCTCCCCGCCACGCTGGCGGCCGCGACGGCGGGGATGGCCCTGGTCGCGCTGGGGCTCCGCACCGGAGGTGCTGCGGGCGCGGCAGTCCTGCTGGCCGGGGTGCTCGCCTTCGGCGTCGGCTACGGCGCGGTGCAGAACCTGACCCTGGTGGTCGCGCTGGCCCGGGCCGGCGACGGCCGGACGACGACGGTGAGCGCCGTGTGGAACGCCAGCTTCGACAGCGGCACCGCGGTCGGGGCGGTGGCGGTCGGCGGGGTGGCAGCGCAGGTCGGCCTGCCGCTGAGCTACGGGTTCGTCGCGGTGGCGCTGGCGCTCGTCCTACCGCTGGCGGTCACGCTGCCGCGGGCGCTGCACCGGGTCGGCTGACGCCCGCCCGCCCGCGGGCGGCCGGGG
>JAOPWO010000035.1 GCA_025965635.1 Modestobacter sp.
TCCCGGCCGACGGCGATCGCCGTGCGCAGGTACACGTCGTGCGTCGGGATCGACGGGCCGAGGTTCTTCCACCAGTCCAGGAACTTCGGCTGCCAGCTCTCCAGGGCGCGCTGCAGCTTGCGGTCGCCGGCGAGGTTGACATTGTTCGGGATCTTCTCGCTGTAGTCGATCTTCGACAGCGGACCGGTGGGCGTGGGGGCCTCGCCGGTGACCGTGCCGGTCTGCGGTGTGGACTCGGTGGTGGTCATGGTCAGACCCGCTTCCTGTCGTAGTCAGCGCGCTGACCGGTCCCGTACCGGCGCAGCGCTCCTTCGGGGCCAGCGGCGTTGGGCCGCTGGAAGATCCAGTTCTGCCAGGCGGTGAGCCGGCCGAAGACCTTGGTCTCCGGGGTCTCCTGACCGGCGAAGCGCAGGTTCGCCTCCATGCCGGTCAGTGCGTCGGGGGAGAAGCTGGCCCGCTCCTGGATCAGCAGCCGGATCTCGTCCTCCCAGTCGATGTCGTCCGGGGTGCTGGTCACCAGGCCGAGCTCGAGGGTGTCGGCGGCCAGCAGGTCCCGGCCGGCCGCGGCCTCGGCCGCCGCCAGCTCCGAGGCAGAGCCGAGGAACCGCACCTGCAGGCGGGTGAGGTCGTTGCCCATCGGCAGCAGACCGGTGTTGAACCCGTCGAGCCGGAGGACGGCCGGGGGCTTGGGGTCCTCGTCGTCCTCGAACTGACCTTCGAGCATGAACGAGCGGTCGGCGGCGAAGGCGATCTCGGCGAGCAGCCCGACGAAGCAGCTCCCCGGCTCGATCAGCGCGAACAGGCTGCGCGACGTGGTGTCCAGCCGCTTCACGGTGCGCTTGTAGAAGCCGATCAGCTCGTTGACCAGCCAGTCGTCGCGGGAGGCGAGGAGGAACTCGTCGTAGGCGGCCACGGTGGCCGCGTCGCCCTCGGTGCGCAGCAGCCAGGTACCGATACCCAGCTCGTTGGTGCGCAGCCGCAGGATGACGTCGTCGAGCTCGCGGGTGGCGGCCAGCAGCCAGCCCTGGTCGCCCTGCTCGTGCAGCTCCTCGACCGACGCGGGGACCGCGGTGGGGCCGAGCACGGTGATGGCGGCGGTGCCGGCGGACCGGTCGATCACCACGCGGACGTGCTCGTAGCGGGTGGTGTCGCCGTCCTCCTCACGCGTCAGCGGGGTGAGGGCCACGCCCCGGGCGCCGGCGCCCGGGCGGGAGGACGTGGCGGCGGCGGCCGCGGCCCGGCGGGCGATCTCGGCCGGGAAGTCGCTGGCCTTGGCGACGGCGTCGACCAGCCGCCAGGCGACCGCCCGCTGGCCGCTGATGCCCTCGGCGGTGGTGGAGAAGACGTCGGCGAGGTCACGCCGGACGCCACGCTTGTCCACCACGCGGGTGAGGCCGCCGGTGCCGGGCAGCACGCCCAGCAGGGGCACCTCGGGCAGCGACACCGCGGAGGAGTTGTCGTCGAGCAGGACGATCTCCTCGCAGGCGAGGGCCAGTTCGTAGCCGCCGCCGGCCGCCGTCCCGTTCACCGCGGCGATGAAGGGCAGCCCGGAGTGCGCCGTGGCGTCCTCGATGCCGTTCCGGGTCTCGTTGGTGAACTTGCAGAAGTTCACCTTCCAGCTGTGCGTGGACGCCGCCAGCATCCGGATGTTGGCGCCGGCGCAGAACATCCGCTCCTTGCCGCTGGTCACCACGACGGCCTTGACCTCGGGGTGCTCGAAGCGGATCCGCTGCACCGCGTCGTGCAGCTCGATGTCCACGCCCAGGTCGTAGCTGTTCATCTTCAGCTCGTAGCCCGGGACGATCCCGCCGTCCTCGGCCACGTCGAGCTGCAGGGTGGCGATCTCACCGTCCACCGACAGCGACCAGTGCTTGTAGGCCTCCGGGGACGTGTCGAAGGAGACGGTCGGCGCCGGCTGGGCGCCGGGAGCGGCCGCCTCCGTCGCGGTGTCGGCCTGACGGTCGTCTTCGAGGGTGGTCACGCTGCCTCCAGGGCTTGCTGGCGAGAGGGTCCCGCGGGCTTCGACAACCATCATGACGTGCTACAGACATAAGTGCAAGGAGTAAGGCAAGTGTAGAAGTGAGCGAGTGTGCGTCATCCTCGGCGGGCGTGCGTCTGCGAGGCCCAGCGTCGACCGGGAGCGCGTCTCCGCGACCGTGCCCGACCGGGTCTTCCGCGCCGGGGCGAGTACCCCGGGCGAACGTCCCTCCCGGGGACTGGTGGCGGGTCGGAGGCGCCGGCCGGGTGGTCGGCTGTGGCTGGCTGGACGACGTGCGGGGCCTCAGCCGCGCGCTGGACGTGGTGCGGGACACACGCCCGGAGCGGGACGCAGGGGCCAGGAGCAGCACCGGTACGGACACGGCCGTGCCGGCCGTCCCCGAAGGGCCAGGACCCGGCTGCCCCGAGCGCCGCCCCGGTTCCGCTCCAGCAGGCGCGGGATGCCCCGCAGTCCCGCGCGCTCGACCGGTCAGGCGACGCCGAGGAGCGCGTGTGCGACCGAGCTGTCGCTGCGGAACTCCAGGGTGGGGGAGCGGTGCACCACCTTGCCCTTGTCCATGACCGCGATCTCGTCGGCCACCGAGAAGGCCAGGTGCAGGTCCTGCTCGACGATGAGCAGCGTGACGCCCTCGGCCTTCATGCGTCCGATCGCCTCGCCGATGAGGTCCACCACGGCGGGCGCCAGGCCGTCGGAAGGCTCGTCCATGAGGATCAGCCGGGGGTTGGTCAGCAGCGCCCGGGCGATGGCCAGCATCTGCTGCTCGCCGCCGGAGAGGTGGCTGGCCTGGTGCCGGTCCCGCTCGCCGAGCCGGGGCAGCAGCTCGAGGACGCGGGCGACGTCCCACGGCCCCTTGCCGCGACCACGCCGCGCGGCCAGGTCGAGGTGCTCGGTCACTGTCAGCGGTGCCCACACCCGGCGGCCCTGCGGCACGAGCGCCACGCCGGCGCGGGCGATGACGTCGGGGCGGCGACCGGTCAGGTCGACCCCCTCGAGCCGCACGGTGCCCGCCGACGGCGTCACCAGGCCCATCAGGGTGTTGATCAACGTGGACTTGCCCACGCCGTTGCGGCCCAGCAGGCCGAGCACCTGCCCCGCCGCCAGGTCGAGGTCGACCCCCTGCAGGACCGTGCTGCGCTTGTAGCCGGAGTCCAGATCGCGCACCTCGAGCATTCAGCTCACCTCCTGGTGGGCCGGGCCGGTGCCGTCGAGGAACAGCGAGCCCCGGCCGGTGCCGAGGTAGGCCTCCTGCACTGCGTCACTGGTCCGGACCTCGTCGGGGCTGCCGGTGAGCAGGACCCGGCCAAGGTGCAGCACGGTCACCGAGGTGGCCAGGGCGAACACCACGTCCAGGTCGTGCTCCACGATCACCAGGGTCACCGACTCCGGCAACGACGTGAGCAGGGTGACCAGCCGGGCGCTCTCGGCAGGTGACATGCCGGCGGCCGGTTCGTCGAGCAGCAGCAGCCGGGGCTCGCAGGCCAGGGCGACCGCGACCTCGACCTGCCGGCGCTCACCATGGGAGAGAGCGGCGACGGGGACGTCCGCTCGTCCAGCGAGACCCACGTCGGCCAGCAGCCCGCGTACCCGGTCCCGGGCGGCGGACTGCCGGCGCGGCACCAGGGAGTGCCGGCTGCCGTGGTGCCGCTGCGCCGCCAGCAGCACGTTCTGCTGGACGGTCTGGGTGAGGAACAGGCTGGAGTGCTGCAGGGTCTGGCTGATTCCCCGCCGCGCCCGCTGGTGCTCGGAGAGCCGAGTGATGTCGGCGCCGCCCAGGCTGACGGTCCCCTCCGACGCAGGCACCGCGCCGGTGATCAGCTTGAACAACGTGCTCTTGCCGGCACCGTTGGGCCCGATGAGGGCGTGCCGGGCGCCGGCGGGGACCTCGAGGTCCACGTCGTCGACCGCCGCGAGGGCGCCGAAGCGCCGGCCGAGGCCGGACAGGGACAACAGCGGGGTGGTCATGCGGAGCCTCCTGACGTGGGCCGGTGCCGCGAGTGCCGGGAGAGCAGGCCGGCGAGTCCGGCGAACCCGCGCGGCAGCACGTAGACGGCGACGACGAAGACGATCCCGAGCAGGAGCGGGCCGTGCCCGTCCAGCTGGGGGCCGAAGGTGTCCCGCACGAGCACCACGACGGCCGCACCCAGCACCGGGCCCCAGAGCGACCCGGCGCCGCCCAGGACGACCGCCAGGAGGATCAACGCGCTGGTGGTGAAGCCGGCGTCGCTGGGGTTGACGATGCGCACCAGGGCGGCGTAGAGGCCGCCGGCCATCCCGGCGAAGCCGCCGGCGATCACGAAGGCCAGGAGCTTGTGCCCGAAGGGGGAGTAGCCCAGCGACCGCATCCGGGGCTCGTTGTCCCGGATGCCGCGCAGGGTGGCGCCGAACGGTGAGTGCGCCACCAGCCAGAGCCCGAGGAAGCCGAGCACCGCCACGGCGAGGACGTACCAGTAGACGTAGCCGGCGAGCGTCAGCGGCTCCCCGGCGACGCGCACGCTCGGGATCCCGAACAGGCCGTTGGAACCGCCGGTCACCCCGGAGAGGCTCTGCGCGAGCTGGTGCACCAGCTCGCCGATGGCCAGCGTCAGCATGAGGAAGTAGACGCCGCCGCTGCGCACGGCGAGCCAGCCGGTGGCCACCGCGGCAAGAGCTCCGGCGCCGGCCGCCAGGAGGACGGGAACCGGGGCCGCGCTGGTCCAGTGGATCGACACCAGCCCCGCGGTGTACGCCCCGACCCCGAAGTAGGCGGCGTGGCCGAGCGAGGGCAGGCCGGTGATCCCGACGAGCAGGTCGAGGCTGACCGCGAAGAGCGCGAAGATCAGGATCCGGGACAGCGTGTTCGCGGTGAAGGGAGCCGCGAAGAGCGGGACCAGCACGAGCAGCACGAGGAGCACGAGCACCGGGGCCGCACGCAGGGCCCACCCGGTCCCTCGGGGCGTCGGCGCCGCGGTTGCGCC
>JAOPWO010000046.1 GCA_025965635.1 Modestobacter sp.
CGGATCGGTGCGGTCGGCGGCCGCGCCACCGGCCCACGCACCGATCGCGATGGCGGCCAGCGCGAAGCCGATGATCGCGGTGTTGGTCTGCAGGGTGATCCCGACGTAGGGCGCGATCAGCCGCAGCCCGACCACCTCCAGCACCAGCACCGAGCCCGACGCGAGGAAGGTCACGCCGGCGGCGACCGGTCCGGGCAGTGCCCGGGACCCCGGCTTCGCCGGGGCCACGGCCGGGGACGGGCCGGGGGAGGTCTCGGCGCTCAGCGGTTCACCTCGGGGGTCGGGACCCGGGGGGACGGGGACACGGTCAGAACAGCGCCGGCTGGTCGGCAGGCGCGCTGACCGACTCGGCGGGAGCGGTGAGCTGCGGGCCGTTGTTCGCCACGTTGCCCACCGCGGAGCCGACCGGACGGATCTCCAGGCGCTCCACGTGCTCCGGCGGCGTCGGCCCGGCCACGGCCGCCACGTCCTCGAGGGCGGGATCGAGCCAGGCGGCCCACCGGTCCGGGGGGAGGACCAACGGCATCCGCGGGTGCACCTCGAGGAGCGCACCGACGGCCGGGGCGGTCACGACGGTGCACGTGTAGAGCCGGTCGTCACCGCGCCCCCACACCTCCCAGAGACCGGCGAACGCCAGGCCCGCACCATCCTCCGGCGTCACGAAGTAGGGCTGTTTGCCCGGGCGGTCGTGCCGGGGTGCCCACTCGTACCAGCCGTCGGCCGGGACCAGGCAGCGCCGGCTGGCAGCCGCCGTCCGGAAGGCCGGCTTCTCCGGAAGCGACTCGACCCGGGCGTTGAGCATCCGGTTGCCGACCGACGGGTCCTTGGCCCAGGAGGGCACCAGCCCCCAGCGGACGACCCGCAGCTCCCGGTGCCCCCCGCCGGTCGGCCGCCCCTCGGCGTCGCGTTCCTTGGCGTGCCGGACGACGTACACGTCCTTCGTCGGGGCCACGTTGTAGTCGGCCGGCAGCGGCGACTGCCCCTCGGCGACCACCGCCTCGAACTCGACCGTCAGGTCCTCCGGCCGGCGGCTGGCGGCATAGCGACCGCACATGGGCGTCTCCTCCCCGGATGGGCTCTGCGGCGAGCGTAGGGGCGACCACCGACAGATGCCGCTCCCCCGCGGTGAGTGCTGCCGGAGGCAGGGGGTAGGACGGGGACACAGCCTGTTCCGCACTCCGGAGGACACGACGACGTGACGACCACCCAGGCTCCCTCACCGGAGCAGCCCAAGACCGCCAGCGACGCCGGTGCGCGCCGCTACGCGACGGTGAACCCCTACACCGGGAAGACCGAGCAGGAGTTCCCCTTCCTGGACACCGGCCAGATCGACGGCGTCGTCGAGCGGGCGCACGTGGCGTTCCTCGACTGGCGGCGCCGGACGCCCGAGGAGCGTGCGGCCGTCGTCAAGCGGGCCGCGGAGCTGATGCGGGAGCGGCAGGACGAGTTCGCCGCGCTGATCACCCGCGAGATGGGCAAGCGGATCCAGGAGGCGGCCAGCGAGGTGCAGCTCGCGGCCAGCATCCTCGACTACTACGCCGACAACGGCCCGCGGTTCCTCGAGCCCAGGCCGATCGACGTGATGAAGGGCGAGGCCGTCGTCGTCAACGAGCCGACCGGCGTGCTGCTGGCGATCGAGCCGTGGAACTACCCGCTCTTCCAGGTGGTCCTGGTTGCCGGACAGAACCTGGTGCTGGGCAACACCATCCTGCTCAAGCACGCCGAGCTGAACCCGCAGTGCGCGCTGGCCCTGGAGCGGCTGTTCCACGACGCGGGCACGCCCGATGGCGTCTACACCAACGTCTTCCTGCAGATCTCCGACGTCGAGCAGGTCATCGCCCACCGGCACGTCGAGGGCGTCACCCTCACCGGCAGCGAGCGGGCCGGTCGCAGCGTCGCCCAGCTGGCCGGCAAGCACCTGAAGAAGTCCGTGCTGGAGCTGGGCGGCAGCGACCCGTTCATCGTGCTCGACGCACCCGACGTCGGCCGCACGGTCAAGGCGGCGACCATGGCCCGGATGGCCAACACCGGGCAGGCCTGCATCGCCGCGAAGCGGATCATCGTGCTGGACGAGGTCTACGACGAGGTCGTCGGCGGGCTGCAGCAGGCCTTCGCGGCGTTCACCCCGGGCGACCCGGCCGATCCCGCGACCACGCTGGGCCCGGTCTCCTCCGAGCGCGCCGCCCAGGACCTCGCCGCGCAGATCCAGGACGCGGTCGACAAGGGCGCGACCGTGCTGGCCGGCGGTGGCCGCCCCGACCACGACGGCGCCTTCGTCGAGGCCACGCTGCTGGCCGACGTGACCCCGGAGATGCGCGCCTACCGCGAGGAGCTGTTCGGTCCGGCCGCCGTCGTCTACCGGGTGTCCGACGAGGACGAGGCCGTGGCGCTCGCGAACGACAGCGAGTTCGGCCTGTCCGCCGCCGTCTACGGCAGCGACCCCGAGCGCGCCCGGGCGGTGGCCGACCGGCTGGAGTCCGGGATGGTCTGGATCAACCAGCCGTCCGGGTCCTCCGCGGAGCTGCCCTTCGGTGGCGTGAAGCGCTCCGGCTACGGGCGCGAGCTGTCCGAGCTCGGCATGTTCGAGTTCGCGAACCGGCGGCTGGTGCGCTCCATGCCGGCCAGGAGGCAGGCCGCCCCGGCCCAGCACGTCGGTGGATGACGGAGGGCTCCGGGCGCCGTCCGCGGCGCCCGGAGCTGTCATCCTGTGCGCCCATGAGGTTCTCCACCACCGTCGAACTCGGCGGCAGGGCCGCCACCGGCATGGAGGTGCCCGTTGAGGTCGTCACCGCGCTCGGCTCCGGGAAGAAGCCCGCGGTGCGGGTCACGGTGAACGGGCACACGTACCGCAGCACCGTCGCCACCATGGGCGGCCGGTTCCTCCTCCCGCTCGGCGCAGGGAACCGGACCGCCGCGGGCGTCGCGGCCGGCGACCCCGTCGAGGTCGAGCTGGAGCTGGACACCGCGCCGCGCACCGTCGAGGTGCCGGTCGACCTCGCGGCGGCGTTGGACGCCGGCCCGGCCGCCCGGGAGCGCTTCGCCGCGCTGCCCTACAGCCTGCAGCGGCGGCACGTGCTCGCCGTCCAGGGCGCGAGGACCGACGCGACACGCGGCCGCCGGGTTGCCGGTGTGCTGGCCACGCTGACCGGTGGCTGAGCGAGCTCACCGATGAGCACAGCAGCCGCTCGGGCAGGATGGGCTCCGTGACAGACGTGTGGACGACGCCGTACGGCAGCGCGCCGGTGGACGCCGTCGTCGCCCTGCCCGGCTCCAAGTCCATCACCGCTCGGGCGCTGGTGCTGGCCGCGCTCGCCGACGGCCCCAGCCGGCTGGTCCGGCCGTTGCGAGCCCGCGACACGGAGCTGATGGCCGCCGGGCTGCGCGCGCTCGGAGTCGACATCGCCGAGGACGGCGCGGACTGGCTGGTCACCCCGGGTGTGCTGCGTGGGCCGGCCCTCGTCGACGCCGGGCTGGCCGGGACCGTGCTGCGCTTCCTCCCACCCGTCGCTGCGCTGGCCACCGGAGAGGTGCGGCTCGACGGTGACGCCCGCCTGCGCGAACGGCCCAACGCGGGCCTGATCGACGGCCTGCGCCGGCTCGGGGTCCGGATCGAGGACGGCGGGCGGGGACGGGCACCGTTCACCGTGCACGGCACCGGGGCGGTCCGGGGCGGTCCGGTGACCGTCGACGCCAGCGAGTCCAGCCAGGTCGTGTCCGGTCTGCTGCTGGCCGCCGCGCGGTTCGACGACGGCATCGACCTGATCCTGGCCGGCGGAGTGCCGTCGATGCCCCACGTGGCGATGACCCTCCGCGCGCTGGCCGACCACGGTGTCGGCGTGACCCCGACCGGGCAGGGCTGGCGGGTCTCCCCCGGCCCGGTCGCCGCCATCGACCGCGCCGTCGAGCCCGACCTCTCCAACGCCGCACCGTTCCTGGCCGCCGCGCTGGTCACCGGTGGCCGGGTGACCGTGCGGGACTGGCCGACCGGCACCACCCAGCCGGGTGCCCAGCTGGACCGGCTGCTCACCGCGATGGGCGCCGACGTGGTCCGCACCGCCGACGGGCTGCAGGTCACCGGCTCGGGGACGATCGCGCCGCTGGTCGCCGACCTCGGCGACGTCGGCGAGCTGACCCCGGTGCTGGCCGCGCTCTGCGCCTTCGCGGACGGCGAATCCCGGCTGACCGGGATCGCCCACCTGCGCGGGCACGAGACCGACCGGCTGCAGGCCCTGGACGAGGTGCTCACCGCGGTCGGTAGCGGGGTCCGGCAACTGCCCGACGGGCTGGTGATCACCCCAGGTCCGCGGCGCGGAGCCCGGTTGGGCTCCTACGAGGACCACCGGATGGTCATGGCCGGCGCCGTGCTCGGCCTCGGCTGCGCCGGCGTCGAGATCGCCGACCCGGGCACGGTCGGGAAGACCTTGCCGGACTTCACCACGCGGTGGGCCGGGCTGGTCGCGACGAGTGCGGGAGCCCCGCGCTGAGCCGGCGGATGGACAGCAGGTCGGACGAAGAGGACGTCCGGGTCCGGGCCACCCGGCACGGCTCACGTCCCCGCACCCGGCAGCGCCCCGCGCACGAGGAGGCTGTGCCCGGCATCGTCATGGCCGTCGACCGGGGGCGGATGACCGTACGGGTCGAGGGGCCCGGCGGGGCGCCGGTCGCGGTCACCGCGATGCGCGCCCGGGAGCTCGGCAAGCACGGCGTGGTCGTCGGCGACCACGTCCGGGTGGTCGGCGACGTGACCGGGCAGGCGGACACCCTGGCCCGGATCGTCACCATCGCCGACCGGCGGACGACGCTGCGCCGCTCCGCCGACGACACCGACCCCACCGAGCGCGTGGTGGTGGCCAACGCCGACCAGCTGGTGGTGGTCAGCGCGGTGCGCGACCCGGAGCCGAGCGAGGGCTTCCTGGACCGCTGCCTGGTCGCGGCCTACGCCGGCGGCCTCGCCCCGGTGCTGCTGTTCACCAAGGGCGACCTGGGCAGCCCGGAGCGCCTGCTCCGCCGCTACGCCGGGTTGGACGTCGACACCGTCGTCGTCTCGCGGGACACCCCCGTCGACGACGTCGCCGCCCGGTTGGCCCACCGGACCAGCGTCCTGATCGGGCACTCCGGGGTCGGCAAGTCCACCCTGGTGAACCGGCTGGTCCCTGACGCGTTCCGGGCGACCGGTGACGTCAGCAAGATCGGCAAGGGCCGGCACACGTCGTCCTCGGCGGTGATGCTGGACCTCCCCGGCGGCGGTGAGATCATCGACACCCCGGGCATCCGCTCGTTCGGCCTCGCCCACGTGACCGCCGACGACGTGCTGGCCGCCTCGCCGGACATGGCCGAGGCTGCGCTGGACTGCCCCTCCGGCTGCGGGCACCGTGCCGCCGACCCGGACTGCGCGCTGGACGCCTGGGCCGTGGCCGGACCGCCCGAGCGGGCCCAGCGGCTGGCCGGCCTCCGGGTGCTGCTCGACGCCGTCGGCCAGCTCGACCCCGGCCACTGAGGGACCCCGCTGCCCCTCCCCACCCGCACCATCGCGGCGGGGCCGGCCGCGGGGTCCTGCAGCGGGGTCGTCAGAGGTCGACGCGGCCGCCGCTGCGCCAGTAGACGCCGGCGTCGCGGGTCAGCAGCCCTTCGTCGACCAGGTACCGGCGCAGCGCGGCGACGTCGGGGTACCAAGCCCGCAGCAGCGCGTTGACCTCGCGCTCCGGGTACCGGACGCCGGGCTCGAACACCCGCACGATGTGGTCGAGCACCACCAGCCGCTTGCTCTGCTGCGCGGGTACGGACACCAGCCGGCCCTCCCGCAGGAACGCCTGGAGCACCGCGTCCTCGGCCGGGTCGTCGGACAGTGCCGGAGGCGGCGGGGCACCCTCCGCGGCGGCCCGCGCCGCCTCCCCGAACCGCTCGGCCAGCAGCGTCAGGACGTGACCGTCCCGGCGCACCAGCCCGGCCCGGGCGAGCCGGCGCGCCGCCAGGGCGACGTCCTTGAGCGGCAGACCCGCAACCCGGGCGACCTCCACGATCGTGCCGGCGCCCAGTGCCAGCGCGGCGACCACCTTGAGCCGCACCGGATCGGCCAGCAGCCCGACGATCCTCCCCGCTGCTCTGTCCGCCCCCGGTTCTGCGCCCACCCCACGACGGTATCCGTGCATCCGCCGCGCCGGTGGTGGGTACGGGTCGGCGCATGGTGAGCCCGATCGACATCCAGAAGGCCCTCGGCGGCATGGACTACCCGGCCTCCAAGGACGACATCGTCAAGCACGCCTCGGACAACGGCGGTGACAACGAGGTCCTCGACGCGCTCCAGGGCATCGAGGACCGCGAGTACGACGGTCCCAGCGGGGTCAGCAAGGCTGTCTTCGGCTAGGACGGGCCCGTACCGGGCCTGTTCTGGGCCTGCGCGTGGCGGGGGGCACGGGCCCGCTCCACTAGGTTCGACACCCATGACGGCCGGGCAGCGCGGATACAACGAGGACATGCACTTGGCGCACGTGCTGGCCGACCAGGCCGACTCGATCAGCCTCGACCGGTTCCGGGCCCAAGATCTCCAGGTCGACACCAAACCCGACCTGACGCCGGTCACCGACGCCGACCGGGCCGTCGAGGAGCAGCTGCGCCGGACGCTCTCGCGGGCGCGTACCCGCGATGCCGTCCTCGGCGAGGAGTTCGGCACCACCGGCCGCAGCGACCGGCGCTGGGTCATCGACCCGATCGATGGCACGAAGAACTTCGTCCGCGGCGTGCCGGTGTGGGCGACGCTGATCTCCCTGATGGACGGCGACGTCCCGGTGGTCGGCCTGGTGTCCGCCCCGGCGCTCAACCGGCGCTGGTGGGCGGCGTCCGGCGTGGGGGCGTGGACCGGACGCCGACTGGAGAACGCCACCCGCTGCACCGTCTCCCAGGTCGGCCGGCTGGGTGACGCGAGCCTGTCGTACTCGAGCCTGACCGGCTGGGAGGACCGGGGGCTGCTGGCCGGCTTCCTCGACCTCACCCGGTCGGTGTGGCGCACCCGCGCGTACGGCGACTTCTGGAGCTACATGATGGTCGCCGAGGGCGCCGTCGACATCGCCTGCGAGCCCGAGGTGTCCCTCTGGGACCTCGCCGCCCTCGACGTGATCGTCCGCGAGGCCGGCGGCCGCTTCAGCGACCTGACCGGCACGCCGGGCCCGGCCGGCGGCAGCGCGGTGGCCACCAACGGCGTGCTGCACCCCGACGTGCTGACGGCGCTCGCCCCGGAGGGACGAGCGCCGTCAGCATGAGCGCGCGGTCGGAGGACCGGGCTCAGCGCACCGGGCCCGGGCCGTTGCCGCCGCGGCCACCCTGGACCCGGCGACGGACCTCGTCGATCTTGGCCCGCGTCTTGGGGTCCTTGGCAACCCGCTGGGCCTTGTCGGTCGCCTGACGGATCATCTCCTTGCCCTTGGGGCTGCCGGCGAACTGAGCCACCTTGCTGAACAGCGATGCCATGACGAGCTCGCCTCTTTCCTCCACGTGGGGGCCCGGGACGGGCCCCTTCTGGGGAACAACGGTGCCAGGGCGCCGGGCGTTCCGCGCGCCGACCCGTCAGCGGTCGGTCACGGCTGCGGGAAGAAGCCGCCCGGCCGGCCGTTCCGGTCGGCGAGCAACCCGGCGAGCGTGGCGACGGCGATCTCCGCCGGCGTCCGCGAACCGACGTCCAGCCCGATGGGGCGGTGCACCCGGGCGACCTCAGCCGGCGGGACGCCGAGCGCGGCCAGCGCCGCGACGTGTGGCCCCGTGTGCCGGGGGTTGCCCATGACCCCCAGCCAGCGCACCGGGCGGGTCAGCGCGTCGCGCAGCAGCACCCCCAGCTCGTCCCGGTGGTGGTCGGTGACGACTACGTCGGCGGCCGGGCCGGCCAGCTCCCCGGCGAGCTCCGGGACACCGAGGACCCGCAGGGTGCCGACCGGCAGCCCCGGTGGCGCAGGCCGCGCGGCGTCCGGCTCGACCAGCACGGGGTACCAACCCAGCTCGGCCCCGATCCGCAGCAGCGCGCCGGCCACCGGGGAGGCGAAGACGGCGACCAGCACCCGGTCGGGCCCGTGACCGGCGGGTGCGTGTCCGTGGGCCACACCGCACGAGGCGTCGGTCACGCCGGCAGCGGGCTGTCGCCGTAGGCGTAGGCCGCGTTCGCGTACCGGCCGCCCTCTGCCACGCCGGGCGGGGCGATCTCGCCGAGCTGCGCAAGGTCCTCCGCCGACAGCTGCACCGCGGCCGACGCCACGTTCTCCTCCAGGTAGCTGCGCCGCTTGGTACCCGGGATGGGCACGACGTCGCCCCCCTGGGCCAGCACCCAGGCCAGCGCGAGCTGGCCGGCGCTGACGCCCCGCTCCGTGGCCATCACCCGCACCGCCTCGACCAGCCGCAGGTTGGCGGCGAACGCCTCGCCGGAGAACCGCGGGTGGTCGCGACGGAAGTCGTCCGCGGCGAAGTCGTCGGGGCTCGTGATCGCGCCGGTGAGGAAGCCGCGGCCCAGCGGGCTGAACGGCACGATCCCGATGCCGTGCTCGCGGGCCACCGTGAGGACGGCGGCCCCACCGCCGCCGGCCGACTCGAGGTCGCGGGTCCACAGCGACCACTCGCTCTGCAGCGCGGCGATCGGGTGCACCGCGACGGCCCGGCGGATCGAGTCGGCACTGGCCTCCGACAACCCCAGGTGGCGCACCTTGCCGGCCTGCACCAGCTCGGCCATGGCGCCGACCGTGTCCTCGATCGGCACGGTCGGGTCGACCCGGTGCTGGTAGTAGAGGTCGATGACGTCCACGCCCAGCCGGCGCAGGCTGGCCTCGGCGCAGGCCCGCACGTTCGACGGGCGGCCGTCGATGTCCATGCCGCCGGAGTCGTTGCGCCGGAGCGAGAACTTGGTGGCCAGCTGGACCTCGTCGCGTCGGCCGGCGATCGCCTCACCGACCAGCTCCTCGTTGTGCCCTTCGCCGTACACGTCGGAGGTGTCGAGGAACGTGACGCCCAGGTCGAGCGCGCGGCGCACGGTGGCCAGCGACTCGACCCGGTCGGCGGGGCCGTAGGACTGGCTCATGCCCATGCAGCCGAGCCCGAGGGCGGAGACCTCCAGGCCGCCGAGGGCACGACGGGGAACGGATGGGAGCGACTGCGTCATGCCTGCATCCTGTCCCCGGTCGCGATCGCGACGCCAGCCCGGGGTCAGCTGCCGCGCAGCACCCCGGTGGCGGTGAGCTCCTCGGCGATCTCCCGCAGCTTGATGTTGCTGCGCTGCGAGGCGTGGGTGAGCAGCGTGAA
This sequence comes from Modestobacter sp., assembly GCA_025965635.1. Classification (GTDB taxonomy): domain Bacteria; phylum Actinomycetota; class Actinomycetes; order Mycobacteriales; family Geodermatophilaceae; genus Modestobacter. The sequence goes on from JAOPWO010000046.1 coordinate 9,274, forward strand.
CGCCTGCTCGGCGGTGACCTTGTAGCGCTCCATGAGGATGCCCTTGGCCTGCTCGATGACCGACCGGGACGCCATCGCCTGGCGCATGTTCGCCACGTCGGCGGTGGCGCGGTCGGCGGCTTCCGCGTTGCCGACGGCGATGGCCACGAAGGCAGCGACCTCCTCGCCCAGCTGCAGGTCGGTCGCACCGAAGGCGTCGGGGGTGCGCGCGTAGTTGTTCAGCGCCCCGATCGTCGCGCCCTGGAAGGGCAGGGGGACCGACAGCGAACTGCGCACCCCGAGCTCGGCGGCGTGCCGGGCGTAGTCCGGCCACCGCGTCTCCGTCCGCATGTCGGTGATCACGAAGAGCGAACCGGCACGCCCGGCGTCCAGGCACGGTCCGTACCCGCGCTGGTACTGGAGCTCGTCGGCGTCCATCGCCAGTTGCCCGTCGAACGCCGCGGTGAAGGTGCGCTCGTCCCGGATCAGCGTGATCGAGGTCGCCTCGGAGCCGGGCAGCGCGCGCCGCGCGATGCCGACGACCTGGTCGAGCACCTCGCGGAGCTCCCGGCCGGGCAGGACGACGCGGGCCAGCTCGCGGTGCAGGTGGACCAGGGTGTCGGTCACGGGGGGGTCCTCTCGGCACTGGGTGGCGTACCGCTGGCTCGACGGTCACCCGTCGCGGTTGCCCGCAGTCCTACCAGGGTAGTAGCACCGGTTCTCCGCAGGACCGCGGGCGGCGGGCACCCCACGGCACGGACCGGCACCCCGGCGTCTGGTGGGATGGTCCGGTGACAGGCGCCGCCGACCGGCGTCGACAGGAGGCCGCAGTGCAGTACGCCGAGTCCGTCGTCGAGCTGATCGGCGACACCCCGCTGGTCCGGCTGAACTCCGTCACCGGGCACCTGGGCCCCGACGCGCCGCTGGTGCTGGCCAAGGTCGAGTACCTGAACCCGGGCGGTTCGGTGAAGGACCGGATCGCCCTGCGGATGATCGAGGCCGCCGAGGAGTCCGGCGAACTCCGGCCCGGCGGCACGATCATCGAGCCGACCAGCGGGAACACCGGCATCGGTCTGGCGATCGTGGCCCAGACGCGCGGCTACACGTGCATCTTCGTCTGCCCCGACAAGGTCGGCCAGGAGAAGATCAACGTGCTGAAGGCCTACGGCGCCGAGGTGCACGTCTGCCCCACCGCCGTCGACCCGGCCGACCCGCGCTCGTACTACTCCGTCTCCGACCGGCTGGCCAGGGAGACCGTCGGCGGCTGGAAGGCCGACCAGTACTCGAACGCGAACAACCCGCGTTCGCACTACGAGACCACCGGCCCGGAGATCTGGTCGCAGACCGACGGCCGGATCACCCACTTCGTCACCGGCGCGGGCACCGGCGGCACCATCTCCGGCGTCGGCCGCTACCTCAAGGAGGCCAGCGGGGGCCGGGTGCAGGTCATCGGCGCAGACCCGGAGGGCTCGGTCTACTCCGGCGGCACCGGCCGGCCCTACCTGGTCGAGGGGGTCGGCGAGGACTTCTGGCCCGACGCCTACGACCGCACCATCGCCGACGAGATCGTCCCGGTCTCCGACGGCGACTCCTTCGCCATGACCCGCCGCCTGGCCCGCGAGGAGGGCCTGCTGGTCGGCGGGTCGTGCGGGATGGCGGTCGTCGCCGCGCTCCGCGTGGCCGAGCGGCTCACCGCGGACGACGTCCTGGTGGTGCTGCTGCCCGACGGCGGCCGCGGCTACCTCAACAAGATCTTCAACGACGAGTGGATGTCCGACTACGGCTTCCTCGACGCCGGCGGCGGCGAAACCGTCGGCGAGCTGCTCGACGCCAAGTCCGGGAGCACGCCGACGCTGGTGCACACCCACCCGAACGAGACGGTCCGGGATGCGATCGACATCCTCCGCGAGTACGGCGTCAGCCAGCTGCCGGTGGTCCGTGCCGAGCCACCGGTGACCGCCGGCGAGGTCGTCGGCTCGGTGGCCGAGAAGGCACTGCTGGACCTGCTGTTCACCGGCCGGGCGACGCTCTCCGACCCGGTCGAGCGGCACATGTCCGAGCCGCTGCCCATCATCGGCTCCGGTGAGCGGGTGGCCACCGCGGTGAGCGCCCTCGGCTCGGCCGACGCGCTGCTCGTGCACGTGGACGGCAAGCCGGCCGGCGTCGTCACCCGGCAGGACGTCCTCGGCCACCTGGTCGGGCTGCCGGCGCCTACGGTGCAGTCGTGAACCGGCGAGCAGGCGAGCAGGGGTTCAACACGCGAGCCATCCACGCCGGGCAGGAGCCCGACCCGGCGACCGGCGCGGTGATCCCCCCGCTGCACCTGACCACGACCTACAAGCAGGACGGCGTGGGCGGGCTGCGCGGCGGCTACGAGTACAGCCGCAGCGGCAACCCGACCCGCACCGCGCTGCAGGAGGCGCTCGCGGCGCTCGAGCAGGGCAGCACCGGGCTGGCATTCGCCTCCGGCCTGGCCGCCGAGGACACCCTGCTGCGCACCGTGTGCCGACCGGGTGACCAGATCGTGCTGGGCGGCGACGCCTACGGCGGCACCTTCCGGCTGATCTCCACGGTGCTCGAGCCGTGGGGGGTGTCCTACCGGCCGGTCGACCTCAACGACCTGGACGCTGTCCGGGACGCCGTCGCGCCGGAGACCACCCGGGTCGTCTGGTGCGAGACGCCGACCAACCCGCTGCTCAACGTGGCCGACATCGCCGTGCTGGCCGAGATCGCGCACGCCGCGGGCACTCTGCTCGTCGTCGACAACACCTTCGCCTCGCCCTACCTGCAGCAGCCGCTGACCCTGGGGGCCGACGTCGTCGTCCACTCGACGACCAAGTACCTGGGCGGGCACTCCGACGTGGTCGGCGGCGCGCTGGTCGTCGCCGACGCCGAGCTCGGTGAGCTGCTGGCGTACCACCAGAACGCGATGGGCGCGGTCAACGGCCCCTTCGACGCCTGGCTGGTGCTGCGCGGCATCAAGACCCTCGGCGTCCGGATGGACCGGCACGGGCAGAACGCCGCCCGGATCGCCGAGTGGCTGCTGGAGCACCCCGCCGTCGGCGACGTCCTCTACCCGGGGCTCCCGCAGCACCGGAACCACGAGATCGCGGCGAAGCAGATGTCCGGCTTCGGCGGGATGCTCTCGTTCCGGCTCCGCGGCGGGGAGGAGGCGGCGCTCCGGGTGTGCGGGCGGGCGGAGCTGTTCACGCTGGCGGAGTCGCTCGGCGGGGTCGAGTCGCTCATCGAGCACCCGCACCGGATGACCCACGCCAGCGCCGCCGGCTCGCCGCTCGAGGTCCCCGCCGACCTGGTCCGGCTGTCGGTCGGCATCGAGGACATAGACGACCTGATCTCCGATCTCGATCAGGCGCTGGGCTCGCTCACGGAGCGGTGAGGATCCGGGGGCCCTCCTCGGTGACCGCGACCGTGTGCTCCACGTGCGCGGCGCGGCTGCCGTCGGCGCTGCGCAGCGTCCAGCCGTCGGCGTCGACCCGGTAGTCGTCGCCGCCGCCGGCGAGGAACCACGGCTCGATGGCGATGACCAGCCCGGCGCGCAGCGGCACGCCGCGGCCGGGACGGCCCTCGTTGGGCACGTGCGGCGCCTCGTGCATCGTGCGGCCCACCCCGTGGCCGCCCTGGTCGGTGTTGATGCCGCAGCCGCCGGCGCGGCCCACGGCGGCGATCGCCGCCGAGATGTCGCCGACCCGGTTCCCGGGCACCGCCGCGGCGATCCCGGCCTGCAGCGCTCGCGTCGTGGTGTCGACGAGCTGCAGGTCCTCCGGTCGTGGCGTGCCGACCGGGAACGTGACGGCCGCATCCCCCACCCAGCCGCCGAGCGTGGCACCGGCGTCGACGCTGAGCAGGTCGCCGTCCTCGAGCGGGTACGGCGTCGGGATGCCGTGCAGCGCGACGTCGTTGACCGACAGACAGACGACGCCCGGGAACGGCGGTGTGGTCGGCAGCGGCGCGTACCCGAGGAACGGGGAGGTGGCGCCGGCGTCGGCGAGGACGTCGCGGGCCACCTCGTCGAGCTGGGTCAGCCGGACACCAGGCGCCGCGGCGGCCCGGACGGCGGCGAGCATCCGCGCCACGACGGCGCCGGCGGCCCGCATCGCGTCCAGCTCACCGGGGGTGCGCAGCTCGATCACGGTCTCTCCTCTGGGCGGTATGACAATCCCGGTATTACTATCACGCCATGGTCCGCCCCCCGCTGAGCCCCCAGGAGCGCGAGCGGGGCCGCCGGCTCGGCGCCCTGCTCCGCGCCGCCCGCGGTCCGCGCACCCTCGGTGAGATCGCCGCGGCGTCTGGGGTGAGCCTCGAGGCACTGCGCAAGATCGAGTCCGGCCGGGTGCCGATGCCGGCCTTCTTCACCGTCGCCGCGCTCGCCCGCGTGCTCGACCTGCCGCTCGACGAGCTGGCCGCCGACCTGACCGCCCCCGCCGCCGGGACGGCCCTCACCGCCTAGCTCCCTCCGGTAGACACCAGGGGTGCAGCGGGTCACCGTCGTCATCGCGACCCGGGACCGCCGGGCGTCGCTGCTGCGCTCACTGGCCCGGCTCGACGTCCCCGGTGGCCCGCCGGTGGTCGTGGTCGACAACGGCTCCGGCGACGGCACCGCGGACGCCGTCCGGTCCGTCCATCCGCAGGTGACCGTCCTCGAGCTGCCGGCCAACGCCGGCGCGGCCGCGCGTACCGACGGCGTGCGGGCCGCGGCCACTCCCCACGTGGCGCTCGCCGACGACGACTCCTGGTGGCAGCCCGGCGCGCTCTACCGGGCCGCCGACCTGCTCGAGGCCCACCCCGCGGTCGCCGTGGTGGTGGCCCAGGTCCGGATGGCCCGCGACGGCTCGCTCGACGCGGTGTCGGTCAAGCACCGGGCCGCCGTGCTCGGCCACTCCCCCGGCGCCCCGGGGCCCGACGTCCTCAGTTTTCCGGCGTTCGCGGCCGTCGTCCGGCGCGAGGCGTACCTGGCGGTCGGCGGTTTCTCCCCGCTGCTGTTCTTCGGCGGTGAGGAGCACCTGCTCGCCCTGGACCTGGCAGCCGCCGGCTGGCAGCTCGTCCACGTCGAGGAGCTGCTCGCCTGGCACGACCCGGCCGGGCCGGACCGGCCTTCCCCGGCGCGCTGGGCGCAGCAGTCCCGCAACGACCTGCTGGTCGACTGGCTGCGCCGGCCGCTGCCGGTCGCCCTGGCGGGCACCGCGCGGCTG
>JAOPWO010000089.1 GCA_025965635.1 Modestobacter sp.
TGGGCATCGCCACGATCTTGGCCAACGGCTGCGACCTCGGGTTCTGTTCCGACGACACCGTGGTCGGCTGGCCGGCGGTTCCCCTGGGGGGCGGCATGATCGGGGCCACCTGGGCTCACTACGTGTCGGCGCACAGAGCCAAGGAGTACAGCTACACGGTCGGCGCGCGGCTGTCGGGCACTGAGGCCGCTGCCCTCGGCTTCGCCAACCGCGCCGTGCCCCCGGGCGCTCTCGACGAGCACGTCTCCCGGACGGCCGGGCACATCGCCCGACTCTCCCGGGACCTCCTGCGGCTGAAGAAGGCGGCGGTCAACTCCGTCCAGAGCCGTCAGGGATTCGAGGAGACGGTGCGGCTGAGCGCGGCCTGGGACGCGTTGGCGCACGAGACCGACATCGTTGTGGAGACGCGGGCGCGCATCGCGCGCGAGGGACTCAAGCCAGTGCTCGCGGACTGGCGAATCGCATCGCCGGGCAGTGCAGGTGTCGCGTGACGACGGTGCCGGCTTACCGGGACCTGCCCATCCTGATCGAGGGAACTGACTACCGCTGCGCCTGGGACCACTTCCCCCCTGGCGACGACCTGGGCTGCCTGCGGCACATCACGCCGGCGCGGCGACGGCGGGCCCTGGCCGGCGTGACCACTGGCGAGACGGTGAACCTCTCGCTCCCGCTGACCCTCCCCGATCCGCCGATGTTCGGCCGCGAGAGCCTGCGACACGAGGTCTTCGTGTCCGGCCGCAACAACGTCGACGACCGGCTCGACAACTTCTTCCCCCAGGCGTCCAGCCAATGGGACGGTTTCCGGCACGTTCGGGCCCGGGAGCACGGGTTCTTCACCGGCCATCCCGGGGATTTCCAGCCGGGCCCCGGGCGGCTGGGGATTGAGCACTTCGCTGAGCAGGGAATCATCGGCCGCGGTGTGCTACTCGATCTGTCGGCGGCCTACCTCGAAGCCATCGCCTCCGGCCGGGGCGACGAGGACTGTTGGTTCGACGCCACCGACCTGCGGAACGCCGCCGCGGCCGCAAGTGTTGAGGTGCAGCCGGGGGATGTACTGTGCCTCCGCACCGGATGGATGCACCGATACCTGGCGGCGGGGCCAGAAGAGCGGGTCGAGCTCGGGACCGCTCATCGGTGGCCGGGTCTGGCCGGCTCGGCCGGCGTGGCGGAGGTCCTCTGGGACTGGCAGGTGGCCGCCGTCGTCGGGGATAACCCCGCGGTCGAGATGGCACCCGGACGCAGGGAGTTCGGCTCGCTGCACCGTCGTGTCGTTCCCCTGCTCGGGATACCGCTCGGTGAGCTCTTCACCCTGGAGGACCTGGCCGTGATGTGCGCCCGGACCGGGCGGCGTCATTTCGCCTTCGTGTCGGTTCCTCTCAACCTGCCCGGCGGCGTCGGGTCGCCGGCCAACGCGGTTGCGATCTTCTGACGCCGAAGACGGGTTTTCAGCACCACCTCGATGCGCCGTGCGACCGCGCCACGCCTGCCCTTGATGTGGGCCGAAGGTGCCGGTGGTGACTCCGCAAGTACTTCCTCCTGTGTCCTTGACTACATCTCCGGTGGTCCATAGAGTGCGAGCGCCGACCGACCAGCCGGTCGAGAAATATCTGGAGGTTCCGTGACACGCATCCCCATAAGGTCCGGCGCACGATCAGCGGTCCTCCGCTGTTCCGCCGTCCTGATGGCAGCGACGCTGATGACCGCTTGTGGCGGCTCCGACGACGGCGGGAGTTCCGGCGGCGGCGGTGGCGGCGAAGCTTCGGGCGAGCCGATCCAGGTGGGCATCATCGACGCCCTCACAGGCTCGGCGTCCGTCGGTGGTCAGGCCGACGTGTGCGGCGCGCGGCTCGCCGTCGACGTCCTGAACGACGAGGGTGGCGTCCTGGACGGCCAACCCCTCGAGCTCGAGGTGCGCGACTCGCAGAACAACCCGGCCATCAGCGGTCAGGCGGCCTCGGAGCTGACCGACCTGGGCATCCAGTTCTTCGTCGGCGGCGTGACGTCCGCTCCGGTCCTGGCCGAGATCCCGATCTACGCCGATGCCGGAGCGCTGCACATGGGTGGCACGACGAAGGCGCCGGACGTCATCGAGACCGGCGACCTCCAGGTGCGCCTGAACTCCAACACCCAGCAGGACGCCGGTGCGATCGCCGACTACTTGAATTCGTTGGGTGGGCGCGTCGTCTTCATCGGCTCGCAGGGTGTCTACGGCGAGTCGGCCGTGAAAGGCATCGTAGGCCTCCTCGACGACAACGTGGAGGTGGCCGACACCTTCATCGTTCCGGCCGAGACCACCGACTACGCGTCGGTCATGGAGCAGGCAGCCGGGGTCGATCCGGATGCCGTCGTCTTCGCGCTCCTCGGTAACTCCCAGGTGGTCGGCCTCTTCCGAGACTTCGAGCAGTCGGGGATCGATGTGCCGCTGGTTGCAGCGAGCGGTGTGCTGACCGGAAGCATCGTGGCTTCGTCCGAGGGGCTGGCGGAAGGCACAATCTCCGCCGCCATCTGGGCTCCCACCATTGACAACGAAGCCAACAAGACACTGGCCAAGGCGCTGGAGGATCGGGGCGGCAAGGTCGAGGGCTGCGCCGACCTGCCGCTCGACGCGCAGCTCGCCCTCACCTACTCACAGGTCATGCTCCTGGCCCAAGGCATGGAGGCGGCCAAGTCGGACGACCCCCATGAGGTTCTTGGCGCGCTCGTCGATGGCGAGTTCGACCTGCCCCAGGGCACGGTGACCTTGGATGAGGACGGGCAGATCGAGGACCCGACCTTCTACTACGTCCGGGCCGAGGGCGACGAGATCGTCATCGCCGACGACATCGCCGAGCAGGTCGGCAAGTAGCCGGCACCTGCCCGGATCACGAATCCCGCCGACCCAGGCCCGGGAGGAGTGGCCCGCCTATCCACTTCGACGGAGGACCGCGTGATCGACCGGAAAGAACTGCAGCAAGTCCTGGAGGTGCTCTCCGAGGGCGGGTGGCAGCACGCGCACATCGTGACGCCGGACTTCACGCTCACTTTGGTGACGCCGACGGACGGCGCGACGCAGGCCGCCCCGCCTGTTCCCCTCGCTGCGATCACTGCTGAACCTGTTGCGGCCGCCGCCTCCCCAGTACCCCAAGCGTCGGCCCCGGCCCACTTGCCGCCGGTCGCCGCGCCCGCTCCGGCGGGCGTGTCGGCGGCCGTCGACGCCGATGTCACCGTGGTCACTGCCCCGTCGATCGGGGTCATCTGGCGCTCACCGAAGCCTGGTGCGCCGCCCTTCGTCGAGCCGGGGCAGGTCGTCGCCCCGGACGACACGGTCTGCCTGCTCGAGGTGATGAAGCTCTTCACTCCGATCAAGGCGGAGGTGGCCGGTCGGGTCGCGGCCCTCCACGTCGACAACGGCGACATGGTCCAGTTCGGCACCCCGCTGCTGTCCATCGAGGCGATGTGACCCCTCTGTCCCGCGTCCTGGTGGCCAATCGGGGCGAGATCGCAGCCCGCATCGTGCGGGCCTGCTTCGACGAGGGCATCGAGAGCGTGCTTGCCGCCTCCTCGGTCGACATGGAGAGCCTGCCCGCGCGGCTGGCCGACCGTGTGGTGTGTATCGGGCCGCCAGCGCCTAGCGCGAGCTATCTGGACGTGGGCCGGATCGTCACAGCGGCCGTCGCGACCGGCTGCGACGCCGTCCACCCCGGCTACGGTTTCCTGTCCGAGCAGCCGGAGCTCGCGCGCGCGTGTGCGGAGAACGGCCTGGTCTTCGTCGGGCCTTCGATCGATTCGCTGCAGCGAGGTGGCGACAAATTGCTCGCCCGCCGACTGGCCCGCGAGCTGGGGATTCCGCTCTCGGCCGGGTCAGAGGCGGTCGAAGGGGTGGAGGCCGGCCTCGAACTGGCGGGGCAGGTGGGCTACCCGCTGATCGTCAAGGCCGCCGCCGGGGGTGGTGGTCGCGGAATGCGGTTGATCGAGGAGGGCACCGACCTCGCCGGTGCCCTCGAACAGGCGACATCGGAGGCCCGTGAGGCCTTCGGGGACGGCAGGCTGTTCATCGAACGATTCGTCGGCCGGGCGCGTCACATCGAGGTCCAGGTCCTCGGCGACCGGTTCGGCAAGGTGGTGCACCTCGGCGAGCGCGATTGCTCCATCCAGCGCAGGTACCAGAAGTTGATCGAGGAGGCCCCGGCCCCCGGTCTCGCTGACGACCTCCGCGCCCGCCTCTGCCGCGACGCCGTCCGGTTCGCCGAGGCGCTCGGTTACGTGGGCGCCGGGACCGTGGAGTTCCTCGTCGATGTGGACCGGGACGAGCACTTCTTCCTAGAGATGAACACGCGCGTCCAGGTCGAGCACCCGGTCACCGAGGCGGTCACAGGCGTCGACGTGGTCCGCCAGCAACTGCGGATAGCCGCGGGTGAGCCGCTCCACATCGACCAGACAGACGTGGCGGCACGCGGGCACGCCGTAGAGTTCCGGCTGACGGCCGAGGATGCCGCGCGCGACTTCGCGCCGTCCCCAGGACTGTTGAGCGAGTGGGTCATGCCCGCGGGCGAGGGCATCCGCGTCGATACCCACTGCTTCCCTGGCTACACCGTCCCGCCCTATTACGACTCATTGCTCGCGAAGCTGATCGTCTGGGGGCCGGACCGGGCCACCGCCCTCGTCAGGGCTGACCGTGCCCTGGCGAAGGTCCGCGTCGGCGGCGTCCCGACGACGACGGACTTCCACCGCACGGTGGTCGCGAACGACGACTTCCAAGCCGGCCGGGTCACCACCCGGTGGGTCGAGACCACCTTGCTGGCCCCAGTGCCAACCATGGCTGCAGTTGCAGCCCCGAGGAGCAACTGATGGCAGAGATCAAGTTCGTCGACCAGTCGATCCGGGACGGTCAGCAGAGCCTCTGGGGCCTGCGCATGCGTATGGGCCACATGCTGCCCGTGGCTCCCGACATGGACCGCGCCGGCTACGACGTCATCGACATCACCGGCAGCGCGATGTTCGAGGTCATGACCAGGCAGTTCAAGGAAAACCCCTGGGAAATGCTCGATGCGATGCGGGCCGCTGTTCCCAACACCGAACTGCGCGCCGGAACACGACCAAACGCCTCGGCCGGGTCCGGCTTCACTCTGGCACCAGCGGCCGTCGTCGACCTGTTCGCCACGACCCTGGTCAAGCACGGCATCGACAGCCTCTGGATCTATGACTGCCTCTACAACGTCGACCAGATGGAGCGGGTGGCGAGGGCCATCAGCGCCGCCGGCGCCAAGGCCGTGCCGTCGCTGATGTACAGCCTCAGCGAATTCCACACCGACGAATTCTTCGCCGACAAGGTGCGGCAGTTCGCGGCGTGGGGCTGCGCCTCGTCCGTATACCTGGAGGACGCCTCCGGAGTGCTGACGCC
>JAOPWO010000097.1 GCA_025965635.1 Modestobacter sp.
TCCCGCGGCCACCCCGGCCGGTGCCCCCGCGGGGGTGGCCGCCCCGTGACGACCTACGTCCTGGTCCACGGGGCGTGGCACGGCGGCTGGTGCTGGGACCGGGTCGCGCCGCTGCTGCGGGCGGCCGGGCACGACGTGCACGCACCGACGCTCACCGGGCTGTCCGAACGGGCCCACCTGCTCTCGCCGCAGGTGGGGCTGGAGGCCCACGTCGAGGACGTCGTCCGGCTGATCGACACCTTCGGCCTGACCGGGGTCGTCCTGGTCGGGCACAGCTACGCCGGTCAGGTGGTCACGGCGGTGGCCGACCGGCGGCCCGCCGCGATCGCCCGCCGGGTCTACCTGGACGCCTTCGTCGGCGACGACGGCGAGGCCGCCCGGGACCTGCTGCCCGAGACGGTCGAGCACCACTGGGCGGAGTCGGCGGCCACCGCCGGCTTCGGCTGGCTGGTGCCGGTGCGCAAGCTCTCCGTGCTCGGCGTGACCGACCAGGCCGACGTCGACTGGCTGACACCCAAGCTCACCCCGCACCCGTGGAAGACCTACCTCGACCGGCTGGACCTCACCGGCGCCGTCGACGACGTCCCCGCCGCGTTCATCGAGTGCGTCACCTGGATGCGGGTGTTCTCGGGCCAGGCCGACCGCGCCCGCGAGCGCGGCTGGCCGGTGCACGAGCTCGACACCGGGCACGAGGCGATGGTGACCGCGCCGCAGGAGCTCGCCGACGTGCTGCTCTCCCTCGCCGCCTGACCCACCGGCACCGACCACCGACACAGACAGGAGACCAGCGTGGAGTTCCTCGTCCGGTCCGAGAACCGGCTGCCCGTCGACACCCCCGCCGAACGGCGGGAGGAGTTGCGGGCCGGCGAACGCGCCCGGGCCATGGAGCTCCGGGAGGCCGGCGTCCTCAAGCGGCTGTGGCGGGTGCCCGGCCGCAACGCCACGCTGGGCCTCTACGAGGCCGCCGACCCCGCCGAGCTGCACGACGCGCTCATGTCGCTGCCGATGTCGCCGTGGCTCGACGTGACCGTCGAGGCGCTCGCCACCCACCCGCAGGAGAAGAGGTGACGTCGACCGACGGCGACCGGCTGCTGCGGGTCTCCTTCCGGCAGTACGACGGTGAGCTGGCCGGCCGCTGCTGGTGCGGGAAGACCTGGTCCAGCACCGACCCCCGGGACATGTGGGAGTGGCTGGAGGACCATGAGCACGCGGGGTCCGACGGCGGGCCCGCCGGACCAGGAGGTTCCGATGGCAGCTGAGGGCGCGCGCACCCCGGCGGAGAACTACGTCTTCGACCTCGCCACGAGCCGGCGCGGGTACCGGATGAACAAGCTCTTCGGCTCGCTCGTCGACCCGGCCAACCGGGACCGGTTCACCGCCGACGAGGCGGCCTACTGCGCGGAGTACCGGCTCACCCCCGAGCAGACGGAGGCGGTGCTGGACCGGGACTGGCAGGCGATGCTCGACTCGGGCGGCAGCATCTTCTACGTGTTCAAGCTGGCCATGATGGACAAGCGGTCCATGCAGTACCTCGGTGGGGTCTTCACCGGGATGACGGAGGAGGAGTTCGTGGCGGCACTGAAGGCGGGTGGGCGGATCCGTGGCTGAGGTCATCTGGGGTCTGGCGACCTCGCACGTCCCCTCGATCGGTGCCGCGATGGACCGCGGCACGACCGGCGACCCGTACTGGAAGCCGTTGTTCGACGGCTACCGGCCGGCCCGGGAGTGGATGGCCGAGCACAAGCCGGACGTCGCCGTGATCGTCTACAACGACCACGCCAACGCCGTCGGCCTGGAGATGGTCCCGACCTTCGCCATCGGCACCGCCGACAGCTACCGGGTCGCCGACGAGGGCTTCGGCCGCCGGGCGGTGCCCGACGTGGTGGGGCACCCGGACCTCTCGCTGCACCTGGTGGAGAGGCTCGTCGACGACGGGTTCGACCTCACCGTCTGCCAGGAGCTGGACGTCGACCACGGGCTCACCGTGCCGCTGTCGATCTTCTGCCCGGAGCCCGGCGACGCCTGGCCGTGCGCCGTGGTGCCGGTGCTGGTCAACGTCATCCAGTACCCGCAGCCCACCGCGGCCCGCTGCTACGCGCTGGGGCAGGCGATCGGGCGGGCCATCGCCAGCTACCCCGACGACCTCCGGATCGCCGTCTTCGGCACCGGTGGCATGTCCCACCAGCTGGCCGGCAGCCGGGCCGGGTACATCAACCCGACGTTCGACCACATGTACCTCGAGGCGATCCAGACCGACCCGGAGAAGCTGGCCGCGCTGACCCGCGAGGAGTACATCGAGCAGGCCGGCTCGGAGGGCATCGAGCTGATCATGTGGCTGGTGATGCGCGGCGCCATGAACGCCGAGATCACCAAGGTCCACTCGACCTACCACGTGCCGGCGTCCAACACCGCCGCCGCGCTGGCGCTGTTCGACAACCGGGTGCCCGCGCCCGTCTGACGGCTCAGCCGGCCGCCGCGTCGCCCCCGGGGGAGGGGCGCGCGGCGTCGGCCCGGCGCTGCCACCGCGCCCAGT
>JAOPWO010000136.1 GCA_025965635.1 Modestobacter sp.
CGCGCCCCGGCCTCGGCCTCGGCCTGCCGCGCCTGGGCGCCCTCCAGCTGGCCCAGCACGTCGAGCTGGTGGTCGGCCACGTACTGCAGCATCGCCGCCTTCTGCACCAGCTCGGCCGGGCCGTCGACGTCGAGCAGGGCGAGCTCGCTGGTCAGCTCACCGCCGTTCTTGTAGGTGTCGCGGGAGAAGTCCCGGATCCGCGACCGCGAGGCGGCGACCGCCTCCTCCGCCCGCTGCAGCTCCCGCGCTGCCGCGGCGGCCGCCGCCTCGGCCAGCTGACGCTCCTCCTCGGCGGCGAGGTACGCCGTCCCGGCGGCCTCGGCCTGGAACTGGACCTGCTCCAGCTGCGACTCGGCGGCGGTGACGAGGCCGGCGATCCGCTCCACCTCCGCGGCAGCAGCCTGCTGGGTGGTGGCGGCCTGGTCGAGCTCACCGTCACTGGGGTTGACCGGATCGGCCGACGCCGGGGCGGCACCGGCGACCAGGACGGCACCGGCGAGCAGCGCGGCGAGGACGCCGCCGAGGCTCCGGGAGGGTCGCCGACCAGGACGCGGGCGCGTCGAGGACGCGCGCAGCAGGTGCTGCGGCATGGGGTCGCTCCCTGGGGAAGAGGGGCGGATGGATGAGCGCCTCGACTGTCCCAAGAACTACCACCAGTAACAATGGCAACACGCGGAGTGGGACCCTTCGCACAGCTAGCGACCCCCGGAAGAGTCAGCCGCGGGCGTCCGCCGCTCCGCCACCACCCACCGGAGCGGCGCTGCTCCGCACCACCAGGTGCACCGGCGCGGGCTCCGGAGCCGGCGGCGTCTCACCGCGCAGCAGCGCGCGGACCAGCACCCCGAGCTCCCGGCCACGGTCCCGCAACGGCTGCCGCACGGTCGTCAGCGGCGGGTCGGCGGACGGCGCGGCCGACGAGTCGTCGAACCCGACCACCGACAGGTCCGCCGGCACGCGGAGGCCGGCGGCGCGGGCCGCGCGCAGAACGCCGAGGGCCAGCTGGTCGCTGCAGGCGAACAGCGCCGTGGGGGCGTCGTCCCCGGTCAGCAGGCCGGCGACGGCACGCGCTCCGGCGTCCGGGTCGTTGGCGGCACTCTCGACCACCGGGACCCGGTCCCAGGACAACCCCGCCGCCTCGGCCGCCGAGGCCGCGCCGGCCAGCCGTCGCCGCATGACCTGGTAGGTGGCTCCCGCCTGCCGCGCCAGGCCGGCCGGCCCCTCCTGGCGGTCCGGACGCAACGGCATGGCCAGCACGCCGAGACGGCGGTGACCCAGCGCCAGCAGATGGGCGATCGCGGCTGCGGCGCCGGCCGCGTCGTCGATGCCCACCAGCGGGACGCCGGGGAGCACCGGCTGGTCGAGCACCACCAGTGGCCGGTTCCGGGTGCGGGCCGCGGCGACCGCCGGATGACCGTCGGGCATGGAGAGCACGACCCAGGCGTCGACGGCGGCGTCCTGGATGGGCCGGAGCGCGGCCTCGTCATCGGCCCGGCCGGCATGCAGCAGCAGGCCGAGACCGTCGGCCTGCAGCTCGCGGGCGAGACCGTCGAGCAGGTCGACCACGGCGGGGTCGGAGAAGGCGCGCGAGAGCCCCTCGTCGACGAGCACGCCGACCGCACCCACCCGCCCCCGCCGCAGGCCTCGGGCCATCGGGTCGGGCCCGGCGAAGCCGAGCTCCGCCGCGCGCGCCAGGATCCGCTCTCGCAGGGCAGCCGACAGCTGGTCGGGGCGGTTGTAGGCGTTGGACACCGTGGCCCGCGAGATCCCCAGGTCCTGGGCGAGTGTGAGCAGTGTCAAACGGGGACTTGACCCATCGGGGTGTTTCTGCATCGACACGACCCTCCCGGGCTCGTACGCTGGTGTCTGTATCGATCTAGAAGCTATCTCCCCGTCTGACGACGGTCCTCCGGGGAGCACGCAGGACCTGGCACCGATACGGCTCGCCGACCCCGGCTGAGCCGTCGGTCCCCGCTTCTCCCGGCAGTCCGCGCTCCGTCGGCCGCCGCCTCGCACGTCCGGAAAGGCAACCATCGTGACCTCCCTCAGCCCGCTCTCCCGTCCCTCCTCGACCGGCTCCCCGGTCCGCCGGTTCCTCCTGGGCGCGACAACCGCGCTCGGCCTCCGCGCCGCGGCGGCGACCCCGGCCTCCGCGCCGTCCGCCCCCACGGCGATCGGCCGGCTGGACGCCGGTGCCGACGGCGAGCTCACCGCGGAACTGGCGCACCTGCACGACGAGCACGTCGAGCGGGCCAACGCCGCCGTGGCCGAGGGTCGCGAGGACCTGCTCCAGGGGATCTCCGACTCCTACGTCGAGCAGGCGATGGCTCTGATGACCGGCGCGGGGACGCCGCCGGTCCGGTCGGCACACCAGCTGACCGCCTGACATCCTGGAACCGACCCGTACGCCGCACCCCCTGCCGGAGAGGAACCCGCGGTGACCCGCAAGCCGGTTCCCCAGTCGGCCGTCCAGCGCGAGTTGTTGAGGCTGCTCCGCCCGCTGTCGTCACGGCTGGCCCAGCAGCCCAGCGAGCGGGTGCGACCCGCGCTCGCCGAGATCGCCCAGC
>JAOPWO010000282.1 GCA_025965635.1 Modestobacter sp.
CCGCCGGGGAGACCGCAGCCGAGCATCAGGTCGTCGATGTCGGTGGGCTCGAGCTCAGGGACCTGGTCCAGCGCCGCGCGCACGATGGTCGCGGTGAGGTCGTCGGGACGCAGGTCCTTCAGCGAGCCCTTGAAGGCCAGCCCGATCGGGGAGCGCGCGGTCGCGACGATGACGGCTTCGGGCATGGGGCCTCCACGATGGGGCGCCGCCGGAGGGCGGCGACGGGCGTCGGGTCGAGGCCGAACCTACTCCGCGGTAGCCCGGTCAGGCGGGGGCGTCCGGGGAGGTCGGCACGCCGGCCTCCCCGGGTGCGGCGATGTCCGGCGGACGACGACGGCGCAGCCGCGCCCACGGTCCGCGGGGCCCGGTCTCCGCGCCGCGCACCGCGGTGGCCTGCACCTCGGTGCCGGTGCGACCGGCGGCCTTGGCGGCGGCCTGGGCGACCGGGCGGACGGTGTCCCGGCGCATCCGCAGACCGCGGTCGGCGGCGGCCGGCCACACCCCCATCGCGTCGGCGACCGAGGGCAGCAGCACCGCCGCGGCCGCGGCGTACCCGGCCGCGGACGGGTGGAACTCGTCGCTGCTGAAGAGGTCCCGGTCGGTGGCGAACTTGGGGCCGAGCACCGAGCCCAGCGATACCGTGCGCCCTCCCTCGGCGACCACGGCGATCGTCTGCGCTGCCGCTAGCTGCCGGCTCCAGCGCCGGGCGAGCACCCGCAGCGGCTGACGGATGGGCCGGATGGTGCCGAGGTCGGGACAGGTGCCGACGACGACCTGGCAGCCGCCGGCAACCAGCGCCCGGACCGCCTCGGCGAGGTTGCGCACCGACTCCGCCGGCCGGGCACGGCTGGTGACGTCGTTGGCACCGATCATGATCACGACCACGTCGGGTTGTTCGGCCAGCGCCAGCTCCACCTGGCCGGCCAGCCGGGCGGACGTCGCACCGGTGGCGGCCAGGCGGATGAACCGGACCGGCCGCTCGGCCAGCTCGGTCAGCGCCGAGGCGATGAGCACGCCGGGGGTCTGCCCGGCCCGGTGGACGCCGAGCCCGACGGCGCTCGAGTCGCCGAGCATGGCCAGCACGATCGGCTTGCCCCGGCCGGCGCCGTAGCGCCCGTCACCGGTGGGCGGGTCGGCCGGGGCCCGCCGCACCTCGATCGTGCGCCGGGCGACCCGGGCCTCGTGGCGGAGCAGACCCACCAGCCCGGCGCCGGCGATGCCGAGGCCGCCGCCGCCGTACATGGCCCCGGTCACCAGTCGCCGTGCCCTGCTCGCGCGTGTCACCCCGTCCGCCCTCCCGTTGCCGGTCGCTGCCGTGTCGCGAGCCGCAGCCCCTGATCAGCAGGCTAGCCACCACCTACGGTGGGGCCGTGTCCGACTGCGACGACCTCACCCCTTCCGACGACGGAGCGCGGCGGCAGCAGATCGTCGACGTCCTCGTGGACGCCTTCTCCGACCTGATGACCGCCGACGCCGACGCGTTCCGGACCAAGTTCCGCAAGATGGCGGCCGACCCGTTCGCCTTCTACCGCGGCTCTGCCTGCCTGTTCTACGCCGACATGACGACGACGACTGACCGGTGGAGCGACGAGCGGACGTCGCGGGTGTGGATCCAGGGCGACCTGCACGCGGAGAACTTCGGCACCTACATGGACGGGCAGGGCCGGATCGTCTTCGACGTCAACGACTTCGACGAGGCCTACCTGGGCCACGTCAGCTGGGACCTCCAGCGCTTCGCCGCCAGCTTCGCGCTGCTCGCCTGGCGCAAGGCGCTCGGCGACGACGTCATCCGGGAGATGCTCGGCCGCTACCTCGGGTCCTACCTGGACCAGGTGGCGGCCTTCACCCGCTCGGACGACGACCGGTCCTTCGCGCTGGTGCGGGAGAACACCCAGGGTGCGGTGCACGACGCGGTCCTGGCGACCACCGCGCGAACCCGGCTGGGGCTGCTGGACCGGCTGACCGTGGTGGAGAACTACGAGCGGCGGTTCGCCGACCGGCCGCGCAACCGGCGGCTGGACGACGACGAGCGCGACGTCGTGCTGCAGGCCATCGAGCGCTACCGGCAGACCGTGTCCCCGCCGCGTCGGCGCCGCGACGTCGCCTACGACGTGAAGGACGTCGTCGGCACCGGGGGGTTCGGCATCGGCAGCGCGGGGCTGCCGGCCTACAACGTGCTGCTGGAGGGCTACGACCAGGCGTTGGAGAACGACGTCGTGCTGTCGGTGAAGCAGGGCAACGTCCCCGCGCCCAGCCGGATCGTGCCGGACCCGGAGATCCGGTCGTACTTCGAGCACGAGGGCCACCGGACGGCGATGAGCCAGCGGGCGCTGCAGGCGAACGCCTCGCAGTTCCTCGGGCACACCGAGATCGGTGGCGTCGGCTTCGTGGTGTCGGAGCTGTCGCCCTACGAGGTGGACCTGGACTGGGAGGACCTGACCGAGCCGGAGGAGATCGGCCCGGTGCTGGACCAGCTGGGCCGGGCGACGGCGAAGCTGCACTGCGTCGGCGACGCGGACAGCGACCACACGCTGGTGCCGTTCCAGACCGAAGAGGCGATCACCACGATGATCGGCGGACGCCGGGAGGAGTTCATCACCGACGTCGTCGACTTCGCGCACGCCTACGCGCACCGCACCCGGAACGACCACCGGTTGTTCGTCGACGCCTTCCGGGCCGGGGAGATCCCCGGGATCAGCTCGAGCGGCGCCCATCCGATCCGGTGAGCCGGGGCCGGCTCACCGGATCGGCAGCTCGATCACCATGCCGCGGTGCGGGCCGACCGGGCGCAGCTCGTACTCGTCGGTGACGGGCCGGAAACCGATCCGCGCGTAGAAGCCGACGGCGGCGGCCCGGGCGTCGCACCACACGAGGTCGGCGCCACGCTGCACCACCCGGCTGAGCCCCGCGGCCACCAGGGCGCGGCCGACGCCGAGCCGGCGGACCTGCGGGTCGGTGGCCATCCCGCGCAGCTGCCAGGGCGCCTCGGCCTCGAGCCAGGGGCAGTCGCGGGGGTGGAAGCGGACGACGCCGACGATGTCGCCGTCGAGGCGGGCCGCCAGGTGCAGCGCGTACGGGGCGTCGTCGCCGTCCATCTCCAGCGGGCGTCCCTGGCGGAGTTCCTGGGCGCGCAGGGGGTAGGTGTCCCCGGCCGCCACCTGCTCGATGGAGATCGTCCCGGGGTGGACCTCGCTGCTCACAGGACCATTCTGTCCGCCGCGGGGCGGCCCCTCCGCGGGGTCCCACCCCGAGCCTGCAGTGGTGGGGGGCGCCGGGGTCCGCCGACCTTCCTCACCGGCCGCGGCGGCCGCGGCGTGCCCTCAGGTAGTCGGCGACGACGTACTCACCGAGCCGCTCGCTGTCCGGGGTGAACACCCGCCCACCGGCCCGGGCGGTGATGTCGTGCACGAAGTCGACGAGGCCGGGTTCGGGGTCGAGGGCGAAGACGTTCAGCGTGGCGCCGGACCGGGCGCAGCGCTCCACCTCCGCCACCGTCCGGGCGATGGTCTCCGGCATCGGCGGCCAGCAGAAGTACGGCGTCCCGTCGTCCTCCAGGTGAGCGGTCGGCTCCCCGTCGGTGACGACCAGGATCACCGGCTCCGCGTCGCGGTGCCGGGCCAGGAACCGCCGGGCCAGCATCAGCCCGTGCTGCAGGTTGGTGCCCTGCAGCGTGTCGACCGACAGCTCGGCGAGCGTCTCCGGGCGCAGCACCTGGGCGACCGAGGAGAAACCGATGATCTCGATGGCGTCCTGCGGGAAACGGGTGGTGACCAGCGAGTGCAGGGCCATCGCGGTGGACTTGGCGGCGCCCCACGTGCCGCGCAACGCCATCGAGTAGGACAGGTCGACCAGGAGCGCGACCGCCGCGCCGGTGCGCCGCTCGGTCTCCACCACCTCGAAGTCCTCGACGCCGATCTGCACCCGCCGGTCGCCGTCCTCACGCGGCTCCCCGGCGTGCCGCAGGACGGCGTTGCGGACGGTGCGGACCACGTCCAGCGGCTGCTCGTCGCCGAACCGCCACTCCCGCGAGCTCCCGGTCAGCTCGCCGGCCGACCCCGCGTCGGCCACGTCGTGGTCGCCCCGGCCGGTCGCCGACAGCGTCGCGAAGACCCGCCGCAGGGCGGTGGCCCCGAGCCGGCGGACGGCCTTCGCGGACAGCTCGAGCCGGCCCTCCGAGCGCTGCAGGTAGCCCTGCCGCTCCAGCTCGCGCTCCAGCCGGCGCAGCGCGGCCAGGTCGTCGACCGCCGAACGGCCCAGCGCCTGCTCCAGCAGCTCCTCGTCGACGTCGGCCAGCGACGCGCCGGCGTATCCCTGCGACAACTGGGAGGACAGCGCCTCCAGGTCGGCGAGTTCGGCGACCGCGGTGGTGGCGTCGCCCAGCCCGAGGCCCTGCTCCCCGTCGGGGAGTGGACCGCGCTGACCCCAGGGCAGGTCGGGTCGCGCCTGGCGCAGAGCGTCGGACAGGTGCGACATCTCGCTCTGCAACCCCAGGTCGCCCATGGCCTGGGCCATGAGCTCCTGCAGCTCCGCCCGCTGGTCGGGCGACAGCCCGGCCAGCATCCGTTCCTGGGCGGCCGCTCGGCGGGCCAGCGAGTCGATCAGCTCGTCGACCGACTGCGGGTCGTCGGGGAAGAACTGCCCGTGCTCGGCCATGAAGTCGGCGAACTGCTGCCCGGTGTCCTCGCCGCGGTTGTGCGCGTCGACCAGCGCGGACAGGTCGGCGACCATGTCCTTGACCGCATGCATCCCGGCGCCGTCGCCGTCCTGCATCGCCTGCAGGGCCTGCTTCATGCCCTGGAAGGAGCTGTCCAGCACCTCGCGGCGCAGCAGGTCCTCGATCTCCCGGTACGCCTGCGCGGCCTCGGCGGACCGCCAGTCGTGGTCCTTGAGTGCCCGCACGGCACCGGCGGTGTCCTGCGGCAGTGCGTCGAGCTCGGCCTCGGCGAGCCGGGCGGCGTCGTCCGGGTCGGGGAACAGCGTGCGCCGTTCGGCGGTCACGGCCCGGTCGAGCAGTTCGCGGACCTGCTCCAGCGTGCCGTCCATCCGGCCGGCCTGGCGCGCCTGCCGCAGTCGGTCGCGGACCGAGCGGCGCAGCTGGTCCAGGCCCGGTCGGTCGTCGACGCCGCGGCGGAGCAGGTCGCGCAGCGCCTCCCGCACCCCGCTGCCGGCCAGCACCGAGTCGCCGAGCTCGTCGACGGCAGCAGCCACGTCGTAGGGCGGGGCCAGCGGGTCGGGCCCGCCGTGCCAACGCCCGTACCGGTACCCCCGGTCGGAACGCCGCCGAGGCATCGTTCAGGCCCCGTACACGGTGCGGCCGCCGTCGGTGTCCTTGGCCAGCCGCCGGGTGAGGTGGAGCCCCTCCAGGGCGAACTCCACCGCGGCGGCGGCCTGCTCGGCGGACTGCTCGCCCTCGGGCACGCCCACCCGGCCCAGCAGCTCCGCCAGCTTCGGGATGGTGCCGAGCTGACCCAGGAGCGCGGCGGCCGGTACCAGGTCACCGGACTCGACGACGTCGCCGCCGGTGAAGTGCTCCTGCAGGCCGGTCAGGTCCAGCCCGCTGCAGCGGGCGCGGAACGTCTGCGCCGTGGCCTGCCGCAGCAGGTGCTCCAGCACCTCGAGCTCCCGCTCGTCGTCGGGGTCGGAGCCGGCGTCGGCGAACTCCACCTTGCCCCGGCTGGCCGGCACGATGGCCGGCAGGTCGACCACCCGGGCCACCGGGCGGGGCTCCCCGGCGACCGCGGCGCGGCGGACGGCGGAGGCGGCGATGGTCTCCAGCCCGGAGATGGCGAACCGGGCGCTGACCCCGGAGCTCTGGTCGACGTGGCTGGACTCGCGCACCAGTCGGGTGAACCGGGCGACGATCTCGGCCAGGTGCTCGGGGACGACGGGGGAGTCCAGGCCGTTGCCGGCGTCCCCGTCCCGACCCTGGCCGTCCCCGAGCCAGGTCGTCTGCGCCTCCTGGTGCAGCAGCCGGATCTCGTCGGCCAGCTCGATCGGGTAGTGGGTGCGGACCTCGGCGCCGAAGCG
>JAOPWO010000181.1 GCA_025965635.1 Modestobacter sp.
AGGATGCGGCCGATGGCCGGGAGCGCGGTCTCGTCGCCGACCAGCAGGAGCCAGCCCGCCGGGGCGTCGCCGAGCGGAGCGGAGGTGGCCACGCCCAGGACGTCGCCGGGGGCGGCGGCCGCTGCCCAGGTGGCCGCCGGCCCGTCCCCGTGCAGCACGAAGTCGACGTCGATCTCGCCGGCCGCGGGGTCCTGCCGGCGGCACGTGTACCGCCGCATGCTCACGCCGTGGCTGCCCTGCGGCCAGACGATGCGGCCGTCGCGGGCGATCTGCGGCCATCGGGGGGACCGGTCGCCGACCCGGGGGACCAGCAGCGAGAGCGTGGCACCGGTCGCGGCGACGACGTCGGCCGGGGCGCCCAGGGTCACCCGGCGGACCGCCGGGGTCACGGTGGTGACGGAGGTGATGGTCATCAGGTCGACCGGGCGGGGTCCGTCGGGGGCGCTCACGGGGACCCAGCCTAGGAGGCGACCTGGGCAACAGCGGATCGGTGACCCCGGGAGCCGATCGCGGCCGCGGCCGCGGCGACCGGAGGGAGGCCGACCCGGCCGACCCCGGGGGAATGGAGTCGACCGGGCCGGCGATCGTGGACGGGGCAGTGACTCTTCGTCACCGGGCTGTCGCCCTGGTCAGCAGTTTTACTGTCCTCACCCCGTCGGATCAGAACGCTACGTGACGAACGGGGGTGAGGACAGCCCGTGGGGAGGACTCCCCCCGAACGGGTGACCCGGCTGCGTGTGCCGACCGGCGCCGGCCGTGCTGTCCGAGGGCGTGCCGGGCGATGTGTGCAGCGGCCCGGTGGCGGGCAGGGCAACGGCCAGGGGCCACTGCGACGTCCTGGGCACGACCCCGACGACGACGAGGAGGTGTGGCATGGCCGACCGGATCCGGAAGGGCGACCACGTCAGCTGGAAGAGCCACGGCGGCCAGGCCGAGGGCACGGTCGAACGGGAGATCACCTCGGACACGGAGGCCTCCGGGCGCACCGTGCGGGCCAGCGAGGACGACCCGCAGTACGAGGTGCGCAGCGAGAAGAGCGGAAACACCGCCGTGCACAGGCCCAGCGCACTGCACGAGGACTGACGACCCGGCCGACGGCCGGACACGAGGAGGGCATCGATGAGCGACAGCGACGCGTTCGCCGGCACGTCCGCGCGGAGCACCAAGCACAGCCCACGGGAGGACGACCAGCTCAAGCACGAGATCGAGGGGATGATCCGCTCCGGCCGCCCCACGCATGCCGAGGAGTGGAACGACCCGGAGCCCGCGGCCGAGACCGACCCGGACATCGACTCGTCCCCGGCGGGCACGCTCACGGGCGGCGTGCCCCAGGGCATGACCCCCGACGCCGTGGTGGCCCGGGCGGAACTGGCCCGGTGGCTGGACCGGGCCGACTTCCCCAACACCGGCGCCGACCTGGTCGAGGCCGCCCGTGACCACCGGGCACCCGACGGGGTCGCCGACGAGCTGTCCCGGCTGCCCGCGGACGAGGTCTTCGAGCGCATCGGCGACGTGGTGCGCGCGCTGGGCTACCCGACCGAGACCTGATCGCACCTCCGGGGGGAACCAGGACGCCCGCGGCGGCCTGAACGCATCCGTGCAGCCGGCTCGTCGGACGGCGGCGCCCCGGCGGGGTGCCGCCGTCCTCCGGCGGGCTCAGGACCCGGTCTGCTCCTGAGCGTCCTGGTCCTCGGCCTCCTCCTGGGCGATCTCCTCGGCGCCGCGCCGCCGGAAGAGCCGTGACCCGGGGAACCCCTTCACCACCTGGCGCAGGTCCTGGACGGTGTCCCGGAGGTCGTGCACGTCGGGAGCGACGTTGCCGAGGGAGGACAGCACCGGCAGGACGTCCTCGTCGAGGTGCTGGACCAGCGTCGGGAGCCGGTCGACCAGCGTGATCAGTGCGCGGACCTCGTCGTCGTCGAGGTGCTGGGCCATCGTCCGCACGGCCGGCTCCAGCGCCGCGAGCGTCGGCCGGTAGGCGTCCAGCAACGGGGCGGTGGCGTCCAGCAGGCCCTCGGTCCGTCCCAGCAGGGAGCCGGCGGCCGTCGTGGTGCCGCCGACGGCCGCGATCAGGTCGCCGGCGTCCCGCGTGGCGGCCTGTGCCCCGGTGATGATCTCGCCGGCGGCGGCCGTCGTGGCCCGGGCGCCGGTGATGACGTCCGCGGCGTCCGCGGTGGTCTGCCGGGCGCCGTCGATGACCTCCCCCGCTGCCTCGGTGGTCCGGCGGGCGCCGCTGATCACGCTGTCGGCGGCTGCGTTCGTGCGCCGCACCGCCGAGATGGCGTCGTCGGCGGCGAGCTGCGATGCCCGGACGGCGGTCATGGCCTCGTCGGCCCGGGCCCGGGCCGCGTCGATCCCGGCGACGGCGATCTCCGCCCGCTCGACGACGACCTCGACCCGGGTCATCACGGCGGACGCCCGATCCAGCAGTCCTTCCATCTGGCCGACGGCTCCGGCGATCCGCGGCAGCAGGGCGAGGGCCTCGGTCACCCCGTCCCGCAGTCCGCCCGCCGCGTGCAGGACGTCGAGGGGGCCGGGGATCGAGAGCCGCATTCCCCGGACGCTACGCACGGGCGGCAGAGCCCGCCGCCCGAGACCGGTGGGCCGACCGCTCGCCGCTCCGCGCGCCCGGCCGGGAAAACGCGGGTCTCACCGTATCGTGAGCCCTTCCGTTACGGTCGGTACTCGGCTGATTGCGGACGATCGGACGGTGTCGCCGCGGCACCGCAGCACCTGGACGATGGGAAGTCGACGACGGTGGCGGACCAGCCGACGAGGAACGGGGGACACCCGGGCGCGCCCGGTGGCGCCCGCGTCCCCGACCGGTCGTCCCCGGCTCCTGGCGCCACCGCGGAGGGCTCCGTCACCGTGGAGGAGCTCCTCGCCCGGACGGGGGTCGTCCGCGGCCGGCGGGCCGAGCGACGGGAGGCGACCGGGCGGCAGCAGCGGGTCGACGGCTACGGCGCCCCTGCCCCGGAGAGGCCGCTCCCCGTGCCGCCGCGCCCC
>JAOPWO010000182.1 GCA_025965635.1 Modestobacter sp.
CCTGGGCCCGCCACACGTGGGCGTTCAGCACGCGCCCCTCCGGCAGCGGGACGGTGATCACCACCGCGTCGTTGTCGGAGTCGCGCAGCAGCTTCACCGGCAGGCCGTGCGGGTCGAGCGCCGGGTAGTGCTCCAGCTGCCAGCCGTCCGCGGACAGGCCCTGCGAGAAGTAGCCGGCGCGGTAGAGCAGACCGACGCCGATCAGCGGGACGCCGAGGTCGGAGGCGGCCTTCAGGTGGTCGCCGGCCAGGATGCCCAGACCGCCGGAGTACTGGGGCAGCACCTCGGTGATGCCGAACTCGGCGGAGAAGTAGGCGATGGAGGCCGGCGCCTCGGCGCCGAGCGACTGGTACCAGTGCGGGGCGGACAGGTAGTCCTCGAGGTCGTCGGTGACGTCCTGCAGCCGGCGGAGGAAGCGCCGGTCCTTGGCCAGCGCGGCCAGCCGCTCGGCCGACACCTCACCGAGGACCCGAACCGGGTCGCCTCCGAACCGGTCCCACAGCTCGGGGTCCAGGCCCTCGAACAGGTCCCGGGTCTCGGGGTGCCACGACCAGCGCAGGTTCATCACCAGCTGGGACAGCGGCAGGAGCGCCTCCGGGAGGGAGGCTCGGACGGTGAGTCGGCGGAGGGCTCGCACGCCGGCGAGCGTAGCCGCCACCCGCCGAGGAGACCGAGACGCGCGGGTCGCCTCCGGCCGCCGCGCTCAGCTGGGCGGGAAGGCCCGCACCGGACCGGTCACCGTCACCGTCACCCGGTCCCCCGGCCGCCGGCGGGCCGACCGTTCCCGGACGGCGACGGTCCGGTCGGCCCCGTCCGGCGCGCGCGGGTCGTCGATCTCCACGGTCACGAGGCTGTCGGCGCCCTGGAACTCCGAGCCCAGCACCCGGCCGGCCACGACCGGCCGACCCGCCGGCGGTGGGACGTCGTCGCCGGTCCGCTCCAGGTGCACCTGCTCGGGTCGCAACAGCACCGACACCCGCCCGTCGACGGGCGCCAGCGGCCCCGCGACGCTCAGCACACCGAGCGCCGTGCGGACCCCGCCGTCCACGACCGTGCCGGGCAGGACGATCGACTCGCCGACGAACCGGCCGACCCCGAGGTCCCGCGGCGCCCGGTAGAGCTCGTCCGGCGCTGCGGACTGCACCACCCGGCCGTCGCGCAGGACCGCCACCTGGTCGGCGATCGACAACGCCTCCTGCTGGTCGTGGGTGACCAGCACCGCCGTCGTCCCGTCGGCGCGGACGGCGGCCCGCACGACGGCCCGGAGCTCGGCCCGCAGCGCCGCGTCGAGAGCGCTGAACGGTTCGTCGAGGAGCACCACGGCCGGCCGCGGAGCCAGGGCCCGGGCGACGGCGACCCGCTGCTGCTGCCCGCCGGAGAGCTCGTGCGGCATCCGGTCGGCGAGGGCCCGGAGGCCGACCAGGTCGAGCACCTCTGCCACCCGATCGCCGTGCCCGGAGCGTCGTCCCGGCCGCCCCAGGCCGAAGCCGACGTTCCCGGCCACCGACAAGTGCGGGAACAGCGCCCCCTCCTGCGGCACGATCCCGACCCGCCGGTGCTCGGGGGCGACGTGCAGGCCCGGGCCACTCACCATCCGCCCGCCGACGGCGATGGACCCGAAGAGGGGCCGTTCGAAGCCGGCGACCAGTCGCAGCAGCGTGGTCTTACCGCACCCCGACGGCCCG
This sequence comes from Modestobacter sp., assembly GCA_025965635.1. Taxonomy (GTDB): domain Bacteria; phylum Actinomycetota; class Actinomycetes; order Mycobacteriales; family Geodermatophilaceae; genus Modestobacter. Next base: position 1,686 of record JAOPWO010000182.1, read on the forward strand.
AGCACCGCCACGAACGCGCCGGCCGGCACCGTGAGCGTCGCCTCGCGGAGCACGGCGGTCTCCTCGTAGGCGTGCGCCAGCCCGGTCACCGTCAGCCCCGGTGGGGTCGACCCGGTCACGAAGCGGTCAGCCACCGGGACCCCGGCTCCGCTCGGCGCCCCGGGAGACGTACCAACCGGGGACCGCGGCCAGCAGCACGATGACCGCGGCGTAGGGCGCGGCCGCGGCGAACTGGCCGACCTCGGTGGTGGTCCACAGCCGCATGGCGAGCGTCTCCGAACCGGTGGGGTGCAGCACGAGGGTCGCGGTCAGCTCCTTCATCCCGGTGAGGAAGACCAGCAGACCCCCGGCGGCGATGCCCGGCGCGGCCAGCGGCACGGTCACCGACCGGAACACCTGGCGCGGGCTGCGGCCCAGCGACCGGGCCGTCTCCTCCAGCGCGGGCGGGGACTGCGCCACCGACGCCCGGACCGCGCCCACGGCCAGCGGAAGGAAGAGCAGCGCGTAGGCGAGCACGAGCAGCGGCGGGCTCAGGTAGACCGCCGGTGCGTGCCGGACGGCGAGCACCACCAGCGCCAAGGCGACGACGATCGCCGGGACGGCGTGGGGCAGCCAGCTCAGGCCCTCGACCCATCGGGCCGCCCGGCCGGGGTGGCGGGCGGCGAGCACACCCACCGGGAGGGCGAGGGCGAGGGTGAGCAACGCCCCGCCACCGGCGTACCCCACCGACGTGAGCGCCGCTGACCCCAGCCGCGGGAGGTCCCACGCCCCCGACCGACCGACCGTCAGCCACCAGCCCAGGCTGGCCAGCGGCACCCCCAGGGAAGCCAGCGCGACGCCGGCGAGCGCCGCCGGCGCGAGCACCCGGGCAGGCCCGGTCAGCTGCCGCCGGGCAGGGCGGCGGGCCGCGCCGGAGCCGACCCGGGCGTGCCGGGCGCGACCACGGCTGCGCAGCTCGCCGAGCACGACCAGCGCGGTGACCGCGACCAGCAGCAGCGACAGGGTGGTCGGCACCAGCCGGCTGAAGCTGTTCTCCAACGCGGTGGCGATCGACCGGGTCACGGTGTCCACCCGCAGGATCGAGACCGATCCGAAGTCGGCGAGCACGTAGGTCGCGACGAGCAGCCCGCCCGCCGCCATCGCCGGGCGCAGTTGCGGGAGGGTGACCCGCCGGAACGCCGTCCACGGTCGGCAGCCCGACGAGCGGGCAACCTCCTCCCACGCCGGGTCCATCCCGCGCAGCGCCGCCGCGACGGCGAGGTGGACATAGGGCGAGCAGCAGAGCGTGAGCACCAGGGCCGCCCCGGCGAAGCCGCTCACCACGGGGACGGCGGCCAGCCAGGTGTAGGCGGCGACGTAGCTCGGCACCGCCAGCGGCAGCGCCGCGAGCACCGCGAACACCCGCCGGCCGGGGAACACGCACCGTTCGACCAGCCACGCCGATCCGACGCCGAGCACCAGGCTGGCAGCGCTGACCACCGCTGCCAGGGCCAGGGTCGTGCCCAGCAGCCGGCGGATGCGGGGGCGCAGGAGCACCTCGATCATCTCGCCGGCGTTCGACCCCGCGGCCATGACGACCAGGTACACCACCGGCAGCAGCGCGACGGCGCAGGTGAGCAGCGCGGGCACCAGCAGCGTCCGGGGCGGGTGCCGGCGCCGGCCGCGCGGATGGGTCGCTGCCGGGACTCCGTCGAGCGCCCCGACAGGCCGGGCGAGGCCCTCGTCGGGCAGATCCGGCGCGGGGGGCGCCGCCAGTCTCGAGGTCAGGTCAGCCCCACCCGGTTGAGGAGGTCGAGGGTGGCCGACAGCGACGCCATGTCGTCGAGGTCGATGTCGGGGGCCTGCAGCTCCTCCAGCGGGGGCAGCTCGTCCTCCGCGGGCACCGCCTCGGTCATCGGGTACTCGAACGTCTGCTCGGCGAAGTACCGCTGCGCCTGCTCCGACAGCAGGAACTCGACCAGCGCGAGGGCGTCGTCCTGCCGGTCGGTGGAGCTGACCACCCCGGAACCGCTGACGTTGACCAGTGAGCCCGCGGCGCCGTCGCGCAGGTAGGCCAGCCGGGCCGTGACGTTCTCCGCGCCGACCTCGGCCGCCTGCTCGAACCAGTAGTAGTGGTTGATCAGCCCCATGGGCAGCCGGCCCGAGTCGACCGCGTCCAGTATCGCGTCGTTGCCGTCGAAGATCTGCGCGTCGTTGTCGACCAGGCCCTGCACGAACTCCTCGGCCGCCTGCTCGCCCTCCAGGACCCGCATGGTGGTGATGAAAGCCTGGAACGAGGCATTGCCCGGGGCGATGCCGAGCTGTCCGGCGTAGCGCGGGTCGACCAGGTCAGCGGTGTCGGCAGGGAGGTCCTGCTCGGCGATCAGACCGGGGTTGTGCACCACGGCGCGTGCCCGTCCGGTCAGCGGCACCCAACGGCCGTCTTCGTCGGCGTAGGCGGGCAGCGTCTGCCCGGTCAGCTCGTCGGGCAGGTCGGCGAGGCAGCCGGCGTCGCCGAGTGCGCCGAGCGCCCCGGCGTCCTGGAGCAGGACGACGTCGGCCGGGCTCTGGTCACCCTCGGCCAGCAGCTGGGCCGTGATCGCCGACGTCGAGCCGTAGCGCACCGACAGCTCGACCCCGGACTCCTGGGCGTAGGTCTCCAGCAGCGGACGGACGAGCTCCTCGCTGCGGCCGGAGTAGACCACCAGCGCCTCCTCGTCGACCGGCGTCTCGACCTCGGGGTCGACGTCGCCGTACGCGACCGCGCCGGCCCGGCAGGTGGTCCCGGCGACCGCCTCGCCCCCGTCGGCCTCGGAGGCGGCGGCACCGCAGCCGGTGAGGGTGAGGGTGAGGGTGAGGGTGGTGACCCCCAGGACCGTCCGGGTGCCCCGGGGTCGGCGGGACGACGCGCGGTGCAGGGGGTGGGGCATGGGGCTCCATCGCTCGGACGTCCCCGCCTGGGCCAGGCGAGTGAGGACAGGCTAACCACACGAGCGACCGGTCCACCAGGGGGGGCACCCCGTGGTCACCGGGACGCCTGCCCACGCCGAAGTGCCCGGACAGCCGGAGATCGCTAGCGTGATCGCCGATGACTGGCCGCGCTGACCTCCGCTTCGGCATCACCGATGTCGCCCCCGTCGTGTCGTGCGGGTCGTTCTCGACCCGTGCCGTGGTCGGTGAGCACCTACCGATCACCGCCACCGTCTTCCGCGAAGGACACGACGCGGTCGGCGCGAACGTGGTGCTCGTCCCGCCCGCTGACGACGACCGCCCTGCCGAGCCGCCGCCGCTGCTGCGGATGGCCGAGTTCGGCCCCGAGCCCGACCGGTGGACCGCGACCGTCGTCCCGGACCGCGAGGGGTTGTGGACCTGGCGGGTGGAGGCCTGGGACGACCCGCTGCGCACCTGGCGGCACGACGTCGAGGTCAAGGTCGACGCCGGGCAGGGCGTCGAGGACCTCGCGAACGACCTCGAGTCCGGCGCCCGGCTGTTCGAGGAGGTGGCCCGGGCGGTCCCCGCCCAGCGGCCGGTGCTCCTCGCCGCCGCGGCGGCACTGCGCGACGGCACGCTCGACCTCCCCGCCCGGCTCGCCCCCGCCCTCTCGGCCGGCCTGCGCCCGGTGCTGCACGACAACCCGGTGCGCCGGCTGATCACCGCGTCACCGACCTACGAGCTGTGGGTCGACCGCCCGCGGGCGCTCTACGGCTCCTGGTACGAGTTCTTCCCCCGGTCCGAGGGCCCGGTCGTGGACGGCACGCCCACGCACGGCACCTTCGCCCAGGCCGCGGAGCGGCTGCCGGCGATCGCCGAGATGGGCTTCGACGTCGTCTACCTGCCGCCGATCCACCCGATCGGCCGGCGGAACCGCAAGGGCAAGAACAACACCCTGAACGCCGAGCCCGACGACGTGGGCTCCCCCTGGGCGATCGGCAGTGCGGAGGGCGGCCACGACGCCGTCCACCCGCAACTGGGCACGATGGAGGACTTCACGGCGTTCGTCGCCCGCACCCGCGAACTGGGCATGGAGGTGGCTCTGGACTTCGCGCTGCAGGCCGCGCCGGACCACCCCTGGGTGACCAGCCATCCCGAGTGGTTCACCACGAAGCCCGACGGCACCATCGCGTACGCGGAGAACCCGCCGAAGAAGTACCAGGACATCTACCCGATCAACTTCGACAACGACCCCGAGGGCATCTACGCCGAGTGCCTGCGGGTGATCCGCGTCTGGATCGACGCCGGAGTGCGCATCTTCCGGGTGGACAACCCGCACACCAAGCCGCTGAACTTCTGGCACTGGCTGATCTGGGAGGTCAAGAAGACCGACCCCGACGTGTTGTTCCTCGCCGAGGCCTTCACCCGGCCGGCGATGATGCACCAGCTGGCGCGGATCGGGTACACCCAGAGCTACACGTACTTCACCTGGCGCACCGGCCGGACCGAGCTGGAGGAGTACGGCCAGCAGCTGGTCGACAGCGCGCACTACATGCGGCCGAACTTCTTCGTGAACACCCCGGACATCCTGCACGCGTCACTGCAGTACGGCGGCCCGCCGATGTTCAAGATCCGCGCGGTGCTCGCGTCGATGCTCAGCCCGACCTGGGGTGTCTACTCCGGCTTCGAGCTGTTCGAGCACGTGTCGCTGCGCCCCGGCAGCGAGGAGTACCTGGACACCGAGAAGTTCCAGTTGCGACCCCGTGACTGGGCCGGTGCCGAGGCCTCGGGCCGGACGCTGTCGCCCTACCTGCGCCGGCTCAACGAGATCCGCCGGGCGCACCCCGCGCTGCAGCAGCTGCGCACGCTGCACTTCCACCCGATCGACAACCCCGACCTGCTCTGCTTCAGCAAGACCGATCCCGGGTCCACCGACGCGGTCCTCGTCGTGGTGTCGCTGAACAGCCACCACGTCCAGATCGGGACGACGTCGCTGGACATGGCCGCCCTGGGCCTGGACTGGTCGGACCGGTTCACCGTCACCGACGAGCTCTCCGGCGCCACGTACGACTGGGGCCAGTTCAACTACGTCGAACTCGACCCCCACCGCGAGCCGGCGCACGTCTTCACCGTGCACCGCGCCCTGCCGCCGGGCCCCGTCCCGCCGGCCTGACCCTGCCCCGACAACGAACCTGTACTCCCGAGATCGAGGGCACCCCACCATGAGCATCCCCGTCCCCGCCCAGTCGAGCCCCGGCGCGAGCGAGCAGTCGACGCTGCCCGCTCCCGGCGCGGACCCCGAGTGGTACAAGCGCGCCGTCTTCTACGAGGTGCTCGTCCGGGGCTTCGCCGACAGCAACGCCGACGGCATCGGCGACCTGCGCGGCATGATCAGCAAGCTGGACTACCTGCAGTGGCTCGGCGTCGACTGCCTCTGGCTGCCGCCGTTCTTCGCCTCGCCGCTGCGGGACGGCGGGTACGACGTCAGCGACTACACCGCCGTCCTGCCGGAGTTCGGTGACATCGAGGACTTCAAGGAACTCGTCTCCGAGACCCACTCGCGGGGCATGCGGATCATCATCGACTTCGTCATGAACCACACCTCCGACCAGCACCCGTGGTTCCAGGCCAGCCGGAGCGACCCCGAGGGTCCCTACGGCGACTTCTACGTGTGGGCCGACGACGACACCGGTTACGCCGACGCCCGGATCATCTTCGTCGACACCGAGAGCTCGAACTGGACGTTCGACCCGGTGCGCAAGCAGTACTTCTGGCACCGGTTCTTCAGCCACCAGCCCGACCTGAACTTCGAGAACCCCGCGGTGTGCGAGGCGATCATCGACGCCCTGCGCTTCTGGCTGGACCTGGGCATCGACGGCTTCCGGCTCGACGCCGTCCCCTACCTGTTCGAGGAGGAGGGGACCAACTGCGAGAACCTCCCGAAGACGCACGCCTTCCTCAAGAAGGTGCGCAAGGTGGTCGACGCCGAGTTCCCGGACCGGGTCATGCTCTGCGAGGCCAACCAGTGGCCGGCCGACGTCGTCGAGTACTTCGGCGAGGACGGCGACGAGTGCCAGATGGCCTTCCACTTCCCGGTGATGCCACGCCTGTTCATGGGCGTGCGGCGGGAGCAGCGCTTCCCGATCTCGGAGATCATGGCGCAGACGCCGGCCATCCCCGACAACTGCCAGTGGGGCATCTTCCTGCGCAACCACGACGAGCTGACCCTGGAGATGGTCACCGACGAGGAGCGCGACTACATGTGGGGCGAGTACGCCAAGGACCCCCGCATGAAGGCGAACATCGGCATCCGCCGCCGGCTCGCCCCGCTGCTGGACAACGACGTCGACACCCTCGAGCTGTTCACCGCGCTGCTGCTGTCGCTGCCCGGCTCGCCGGTCATGTACTACGGCGACGAGATCGGCATGGGCGACAACATCTGGCTCGGTGACCGGGACGGCGTCCGCACGCCGATGCAGTGGACGCCGGACCGCAACGGCGGGTTCTCGACCGCCGACCCGCAGCGCATGCACCTGCCGCTGGTCGCCGACCCGGTGTACGGGTACCAGGTCACCAACGTCGAGGGTCAACTGCGGAACTCCAACTCCCTGCTGCACTGGATCCGGACGATGATCTCGGTGCGCAAGCAGCACCCCACGTTCGGCGTCGGCAGCTACTCCGAGGTGGGCTCGCGCAACCCCACCGTGCTCTCCTTCGTCCGGGAGTTCGGTGATGACGTCGTCCTCTGCGTCAACAACCTGTCCCGCTTCCCGCAGCCGGTCGAGCTCGACCTGCGGCGCTTCGAGGGCTACACGCCGGTCGAGCTGACCGGGCGGGTGCAGTTCCCGCAGATCGGTGTGCTGCCCTACATGCTCACCCTCGCCGGGCACGGCTTCTACTGGTTCGAGCTGTCCAAGCCGGCCACCCCGGCGCCGGACGCCGACGAGGGTTGGGAGACGGCCACGAGCAGCACCGTCGCCCAGTCCCTGCTGGACGCCGGCGTGGTGGGCGGCACCGACGCCCCCGCCGGCAGCGGCGGCCTCGGCGCCGAGGCGGCCGGCCACCAGACCCACGGAGAGTCCTGATGAGTGCGTTGACCGACATCCTGGCCGACTGGATGCCCCACCAGCGCTGGTTCGGCGGCAAGGGCCGCGAGTGGTCCGGAGTCACCGAGGACGGGTTCTTCCTCGACCAGTCCGATCCGGCCCTCTCGGTGCACCGGGTCCGGGTGACCTACACCGACGGTGCGACCGAGACCTACCTGGTGCCGCTGTCGTGGCGCGACTCGCCCGCCGAGGAGCTGTCGGCCGCCTTCGTCGGCGCGATCGCCGGTGCTCAGGGCTCCAACTATGCCTACGACGCGATGCGCGACCGCGAGTCGACTGTGCCGTGGCTGACCCACCTGGTGGCCGCCTCGACGGTCGGGCCGATGCACTTCCACCCGGCCGGGGTGGCCTACATCCCCGAGGGTCTGCCCGGTGACGTGATCTCCACCGAGCAGAGCAACACCTCGCTGGTCTACGGCGAGACCGCCATCCTCAAGCTGTTCCGGCGGCTGGAGCCCGGCCTCAACCCCGACGTCGAGGTGCACGACGCGCTGCGCGGGACGGAGAACACGCACATCGCGCCGCTGCTGGGCCACATCGAGATCGACGACAGCGACCCGGCCCAGGAGCCGGCGACCGTCGCGATGCTGCAGGCCTTCGTGCCCAACGCCAGCGACGGCTGGCGGCTGGCCACCTCGAGCGTCCGCGACCTGTACGCCGAGGGCGACCTGCACGCCGACGAGGTCGGCGGCGACTTCGCCGGGGAGAGCGAGCGGCTGGGCGAGGCGACCGCCTCGGTGCACGCCGACCTGGCCCGGGTGCTGCCCACCGAGCCCGCCGACGACGCGTGGTACGCGACGGTGGCCGAGCAGATGAACGGCCGGCTGGACGCTGCCCTCGCGATCGTCCCCGACCTGGCCGAGCACGCCGACGCGCTCCGGGCGCTGTACGCGACGGCGGCCGCGGCGAAGGAACCGGCGGTCCGCCAGCGGGTGCACGGTGACCTGCACCTGGGGCAGGTGCTGCGCACCACGACCGGCTGGATCGTGCTCGACTTCGAGGGCGAGCCGGCCCGGCCGCTGGCCGCCCGCCGGGAGCTGGACACCCCGCTCCGGGACGTGGCGGGGATGCTGCGCTCGTTCGAATACGCGGCCCGGCACAAGCTGGACGAACAGCCCGGGGACCCTCAGCGTGCCTACCGCGCGCAGGAGTGGGCCGAGCGCAACCGCCAGGCCTTCCGTGCCGGCTACACGGCGGGCGGGGCCACCGAGCTGGACCCGGGCTCTCCGCTGCTGCGGGCGTTCGAGGCGGACAAGGCCGTCTACGAGTGCGTCTACGAGGCGCGCAACCGGCCGAACTGGCTCATGATCCCGCTCCAGTCGGTGTCCCGGCTGACCAAGACCGACTGAACGACGACGAGGGACGGAGCACCATGACGCTCGACGACGACTCCACCCCGGCACCCCGCGGCGAGACGCCCGACCAGCCCTCCGGCAAGGCGGAGCTGCAACGCCGGGTCGAGGAGATCACCGAGTCGGTCCGGCAGGACGCGGCGACCGCCGCCGAGCCACCCGCGGCCGGACCGGCCAGGAAGACCGCCGCCAAGCGCGCGGCGACGACCAAGCGGGCCGCCGGCCAGGCGACGGACACCCCCGCCGGAGGCGGCGAGACCCCCGCGCCGGCCAGGAAGGCCACCAAGCGGGCCGCGAAGAAGGCACTGCCGGCTGCCGACGACGGCACCGGCAGCAGCACGGCGCCGCCGCCGGCACGGAAGACGGCACGGAAGGCGACCAAGAAGGTCACCGCCACACCGGTCGTCGCGCCGGCCCCGATCGCCGAGCCCGGCAACCCGTCGGCCCCCTCGGCGCCGCAGCCGGAACCGCCGAGCCCCGACCCGGCCCAGCCGAACGAGCCCCAGGTCCCGGCTGACGGCGGGCAGTCGGGCACCGGCGGGAGCTCCCCGGCGGAGAACGCGTCGCAGCCGGGCGACCCCGGTCGCACCGACACCAGTCCGGAGGCGCCCAGCCGCGACGCCGCACCCGCACCCGCACCCGCCGAGCCCACCGCGTCGGCGCGCGCGATCGAGGGCGGCTTCGT
>JAOPWO010000191.1 GCA_025965635.1 Modestobacter sp.
GCCCCGGTGCGCCGCCGCCCGCTGCGCACCGTGATCATCGCCCTGGCCACCGTGCTGGTGCTCGGCGTGGTCGCGGTCGGCGGCTACCTGTTCGTGATGCGGCACTGGTTCGTCGGGGTCCACGACACCGCCGACGGCCAGCAGGTGGCCGTCTTCCAGGGGCTGGACGCCTCCATCGTCGGCATGGAGCTCTACCGGCTGGAGTCCGCCACCGGACTGGCCTCGACCGACCTGACCCAGGCCGCCCGCAGCCGGGTGCGCGCCGGGATCACCGCCGGCGACCGCGAGGACGCCGAGCGGATCCTGTCGAACCTGCGCGGCCAGCAGCTGCCGCTGTGCCGCACCGCCTCGGCCGGCCGGACGACGGCCGGCTCCACCAGCACCGGCGAGGACACCACGTCCCCCGCGGCCTCCACCACGGAGAGCGCCACCCCCAGCGAGAACGCCACCCCCAGCCAGAGCGCCACGGCCACCGACGACAGCGCGAGCGCCACGGCCAGCAGCACGCCGTCCCCGACCGGCTCGGCCTCCCGGACGGGTGAGCCGGGGGTGGACTGCCGGGAGGACGACTAGTGCGCCAGCTCGCTGGCTCGCGGACGAGCAGCGCGGCATGACCGGCCCCGGAACCGACCCCCGGGCCAACGCCGCGGGCTCTCCTCCGCCCACCCGGCGGAACACCGAGCTGGCCCTGCTGGGTTTCGCGGTGGTCCTCACGCTGGCCGCCCAGTGCATCGTCGACATCACCGTCACCGGCTCGCTGAGCCCGGAGATCGCCACCTTCGGCATCTGGTACACCGCCCTGTGGGTGGTCGCCCACCTGGTCGTGCGCCGCTGGGCCACCTACGCCGACCCGCTGCTGCTGCCGTGCGTGGCGGTGCTGGTGGGCCTGGGCCTGACGATGATCCACCGGCTCGACATCGCTGCCACGCAGGTCGGTGGGGAGGCCACCGGCGAGGACGCGCCGGTCCAGCTGCTGTGGGCCACGATCGGCCTGACCCTGTTCGTCGCCGTCCTGCTGGTCGTCCGCGACCACCGGGTGCTGTCCCGGCTGGCGTACACGCTGGCCCTGGTCGGCCTCGTGCTGCTGGCGATCCCCGCGGTGCTCCCGGCCTCGGTCTCGGAGGTCTACGGCGCCAAGCTGTGGATCCGGGTGGCCGGCTTCTCCATCCAGCCCGGCGAGTTCGCCAAGATCTGCCTCGTCGTCTTCTTCGCCGCCTACCTCGTCGACAAGCGCGACGTGCTCGCGCTGGCCAGCCGGCGCGTGCTCCGGCTCGAGCTCCCGCGCGGCCGCGACCTCGGGCCGGTCCTGCTCGCCTGGGTGATCTCCATCCTCGTCCTGGTCTTCGAGCGGGACCTGGGCAGCTCGCTGCTGCTCTTCGGGATCTTCGTGGTGATGCTCTACGTGGCCACCGAGCGGGCGAGCTGGCTGGTCATCGGCCTGCTGCTGTTCGCCGGCGGAGCCTCGCTGGCCTACCAGCTCTTCGGCCACGTGCGGGTACGCGTCGACACCTGGCTCGACCCGTTCGCCTACGCCGACGAGGGCGGCTACCAGATCGTCCAGTCGCTGTTCGGACTGGGCACCGGTGGCCTGTTCGGCGCCGGTCTCGGCGGCGGGCGTCCCGACCAGGTGCCGGTGGCGAAGAGCGACTTCATCGCCGCGGCCATCGGTGAGGAGCTCGGCCTCTTCGGCCTCGTCGCGGTCATCGTGATCTACCTGATCCTGGTCGAACGCGGCCTGCGCACCTCGCTCGTCGTCCGGGACGGCTTCGGCAAGCTGCTCGCCGCCGGGCTGGCGTTCGCCGTGGCCTGGCAGGTGTTCGTCGTCCTCGGCGGGGTCACCGGCCTGCTGCCGCTCACCGGGCTGACCACGCCGTTCCTCGCCTACGGCGGCTCCTCGCTGGTCGCCAACTTCGGGCTGGTGGCGCTGCTGGTGCGGATCAGCGACGCGGCGCGGCGGCCCGCCGCTGCGCCGCCGGCCCCGGCACCCAAGCTGGTCGACGCCCCCACCGAGGTGGTGCGGCCGTGAACGCCCCGCTCCGCCGGGTGGCCATCAGCGTGCTGGTGCTGTTCACGCTGCTCATCGTCAACGTCAACATCATCCAGGTCGTCCGGGCCGGCGACCTGCGGGACAACCCGCGGAACACCCGGGTGCTGGCCGAGGAGTTCGACCGCGAGCGGGGCTCGATCGTCGTCGACGGCAACGAGGTCGCCCTGTCCGTCCCCACCGACGGGCGGCTCCGCTACCTGCGGCAATACCCGCAGCACGAGCTGTACGCCCCGGTCACCGGCTACTACTCGCCGCTCGTCTACGGCGACACCGGGCTGGAACAGGCCGAGAACGCCGTCCTCGCCGGATCCGACCCCCGGCTGACGCTGTTCCGGCTCGGTGACCTCTTCACCGGCCGGGACCCGGCCGGCGGCAACGTCGAGCTGACCCTGCAGCCCGCCGTCCAGCAGGCCGCGATGGAGGGCCTGGCCGGCGTCACCGGCGCCGCCGTCGCCCTCGACCCGCGCACCGGCGCGATCCTCGGGCTGGCCAGCACGCCGACCTTCGACCCCGCGCAGCTGTCCAGCCACGAGCCGGCGGCCATCCGTGAGTACCGCTCACAGCTCGGAGAGGCCGAGCTGCGCAACCACGCGACCAGCGACCTGTACCCGCCCGGCTCCATCTTCAAGGTGATCGTCTCTGCCGCCGCCCTGGCCAGCGGCGACTACACGCCGGAGACCGCCGTGCCCGCGCCCGACGTGCTGACCCTGCCCGGGACCCAGACCACGCTGAAGAACTTCGGCGACTCGAGCTGCAACGGCGGAGCCGACCAGGCGCTGATCGACGCGCTGACCGTCTCCTGCAACACCGCCTTCGCCCAGCTGGGCATCGACCTGGGCCTGGAGCGGGTCCAGAAGATGGCCGAGGCGTTCGGCATGGACGGCGAGGACTTCGAGATGCCGCTGGACGTCGAGGGCAGCTCGATCGGCGCGATCGAGAACGACGCCCAGCTGGGCCAGAGCTCCATCGGCCAGTTCAGTGTGGCCATGACCCCGCTGCAGGCGGCGATGATCGCCGCGGCCGTGGCCAACGACGGCACGCTGATGATGCCCTACCTGGTCGACTCCGTCCAGGCCCCCGACCTCAGCGTCATCGACCAGACGGAGCCCGACGAGCTGGGCGAGCCGATCTCCGCCGAGGTCGCCGGCCAGCTCACCGAGATGATGACCAGCGTCGTGCAGGACGGTTCCGGACGGCGGGCCCAGGTCAGCGGCGTGCAGGTGGCCGGCAAGACCGGGACGGCGGAGAACGCCGGGGACGACCACAACTGGTTCATCGGCTTCGCCCCCGCCGACGACCCGACCATCGCCGTCGCCGTCTTCGTCGCCAACGGCGGCGGCACCGGTGGCGAGATCTCCGCGCCGATCGCCCGGCAGATCATCGAGGCCCACCTCGCCGCCACGGGTGCCCGCTGATGGCCCTCCACGTCGGCAGCGTGCTCGCCGAGCGCTACGAGATCACCGCTCCCATCGCCAGTGGCGGCATGGGCGAGGTGTGGCAGGCGCGCGACCGCACGCTGGGCCGGATCGTGGCGGCCAAGGTGCTGCGCAGCGAGTACACCAGCGACACCAACTTCCTGATCCGCTTCCGGAACGAGGCCCGGCACACCGCCGCGCTGTCACACCCCAACATCGCCTCGGTCTACGACTACGGCGAGACCACGCAGGACGGCCAGCGCGTCGCCTACCTGGTGATGGAGTACGTCGAGGGTCAGCCGCTGGTGACCGTCCTGGCCGAGCACGGCCGGCTGTCCACGCACCAGACCCTCGAGGTGCTGCGCCAGGCCGGTGACGGGCTGTCCGCCGCGCACGCGGCCGGGATGGTCCACCGGGACATCAAGCCGGGCAACCTCATCGTGCGGCCGGACGGCGTGGTGAAGCTGACCGACTTCGGCATCGCCCGGGCGCGGGACGCCGCCCCGCTCACCCGCACCGGCATGGTCGTCGGCACCGCCCAGTACCTCTCGCCCGAGCAGGCGCAGGGGCTGCCGGTCACCGCCGCCTCCGACGTCTACTCGCTCGGGGTGCTGGCCTACGAGTGCCTGGCCGGCAGCCGGCCGTTCGACGGCGACTCCCAGGTCGCCATCGCGCTGGCCCAGATCAACCGGCCGCCCCCGCCGCTGCCGCCCGACGTCCCGGCCGCGGTGCGCGAGCTGGTCGAGCGGGCGCTGGCCAAGGACCCGGCCGAGCGGTTCAGCGACGGCGCCCACTTCGCCGCCGCCGTCCGCGCCGTCGCCGCCGGTGGCCGCGCCCC
>JAOPWO010000289.1 GCA_025965635.1 Modestobacter sp.
CCGCCGCGCGCCAGCCGCCCGGCCCGGCCTGCAGCGGCCGGCGGACCAGGTCGGCGTTCGACGCCCAGGCGCCCACCGGAGTGACCCGCAGCCGCGGCCGCTGCTGGGACAGGGCAGCGATGACGACGGTCAGGGCGGCCAGCTCCTCAGGCGTCGGCTCGCCCGTGAGCACCCGCAGCAGCGGGCGGGCGGGCTCGGTCCCACTCGCACTCACAGGGGGATGTTCCCGTGCTTCTTGGGTGGCAGCGTCTCCCGCTTGTTCGCCAGCAGACGCAGCGCGCGGACGATGTGCACCCGGGTGTGCGACGGCGGGATCACCGCGTCCACGTAACCGCGGTCGGCGGCGACGTAGGGGTTGGCGAGGGTGTCCTCGTACTCGGTGATCAGCTCGGCGCGCAGCGCGTCCGGGTCCTCCGCCGCGGCCAGCTCTTTGCGGTAGAGGATGCCGACCGCCCCCTGGGCGCCGATGACCGCGATCTGCGCCGTCGGCCAGGCCAGGTTGACGTCGGCCCCCAGGTGCTTGGAGCCCATGACGTCGTACGCGCCGCCGTAGGCCTTGCGGGTGATGACCGTGATCAACGGGACGGTGGCCTCGGCGTAGGCGTAGAGCAGCTTCGCGCCGCGGCGGATGATCCCGTTCCACTCCTGGGACGTGCCGGGCAGGAACCCGGGGACGTCGACGAAGGTCAGCACCGGGATGTTGAAGGCGTCACAGGTGCGGACGAAGCGCGCCGCCTTCTCACTGGCGTCGATGTCCAGGGTGCCGGCGAGCTGCGTGGGCTGGTTGGCCACGACACCCACCGGGCGACCCTCCACGCGCCCGAAGCCGACCAGGATGTTGGGTGCGAAGAGGGCCTGCACCTCCAGGAACTCCCCGTCGTCCAGCACGTGCTCCACGACGGTGTGCATGTCGTAGGGCGTGTTGGGCGAGTCGGGGATGAACGTGTCGAGCTCGAGGTCGAGATCGGTGACGGCGTCGGGCAACGTCACATCGGCGGGGGGCGTCTCGACGATCGGCAGCGGGTCGAGGTTGTTGCTGGGCAGGTGGGCCAGCAGCGCCTTGACGTAGTCGAGCGCGTCCGCCTCGTCCTCGGCCAGGTAGTGCGCGACACCGGACTTGGTGTTGTGGGTGCGCGCGCCGCCGAGCTCCTCCAGGGTGACGTCCTCGCCGGTCACCGTCTTGACCACGTCGGGCCCGGTGATGAACATCTGGCTGGTCTTGTCGACCATCACGATGAAGTCGGTGAGCGCGGGGGAGTAGACGTGGCCGCCGGCCGCCGCGCCCATCACCAGCGAGATCTGCGGGACGACGCCGGAGGCGTGCACGTTGCGCCGGAAGATCTCCGCGTACAGGCCGAGGGAGACCACGCCCTCCTGGATCCGCGCGCCGCCACCCTCGTTGATGCCGATGACCGGGCACCCGGTGCGCACGGCCAGGTCGAGCACCTTGCAGATCTTCTCGCCGTAGACCTCACCGAGGCTGCCGCCGAACACCGTGACGTCCTGGGAGAACACGCAGACCGGCCGGCCGTCGACCGTGCCGTGGCCGGTCACCACGCCGTCGCCGAAGGGGCGGCGGGCGTCCATCCCGAAGTTGGTGGAGCGGTGGCGGGCGAACTCGTCCAACTCGGTGAACGAGCCGGGGTCCAACAGCGCCTCGATCCGCTCGCGGGCGGTCATCTTCCCGGCGGCGTGCTGTTTCTCCACGGCCCGGGCGGACCCCGCGTGGGTGGCCTCCCGGACGCGCCGCTCGAAGTCGGCCAGCTTTCCGGCGGTGGTGTGGATGTCGATGTCGTCGGGGACGTGCTCCCCGGCGCTCTCGAGCTCGGCGGCGCTCACGGCTCCGTAGCGTAGGTGACGTGACGGACACCGACTCCCCAGCTCCCGACCGCCCTGGTCTCGACGGCGCCGCGCTGACCGCCGCTCTTGCCGACAGCGGGCTGTGGCGGTCGGTGGAGGTGGTCGAGCAGGTCGGGTCGACCAACGCCGCCCTCGTCGCGGCGGCCGCCGCCGACGCCCCCGAGGGCACGGTCCTGGTCGCCGAGCACCAGGCGGCCGGCCGCGGGCGGCTGGACCGGGTGTGGACGTCCCCGCCGCGGGCCGGGCTGACCGTCTCCCTGCTGCTCCGCCCGGACGTCCCGGCCGCCCGCCGGGCGTGGCTGTCGCTGCTGACCGGGGTGGCGCTCGCCGAGGCGGTGTCGACCGCGGCCGGGGTGCGCGCCTCGCTCAAGTGGCCCAACGACCTGCTCGCCCCGGACGGGGCCAAGCTGGCCGGCATCCTGGCCGAGTCGTCCGGGCGCGCGGTGGTGGTGGGCGTCGGGCTGAACGTGTCGACGACGGCCGACGAGCTCCCCGACACCGGCACCTCGCTGGCCCTGGTCCGGGGCGTCGCCCCGGAGGGGGCCTCCGGCGCTGGGGTGGACCGGGCCGCCGTGCTGCTGGCCTTCCTGCGGGCCTTCGAGCGCCGCTACCTGCGCTGGGTGCAGGTGCTCGGCGACCCGGTGTCCTCCGGCCTGGCGGCGGACTACCTGGCCTGGTGCTCGACGGTCGGGACGAGGGTCACGGTGACCCTGCCCGACGGGTCGACGCTCGAGGGTGTCGCCGAGGCGGTCGACTGGGACGGCCGGCTGGTGGTCCGGGGCCCGGCCGGCCCGGTCGAGCTGGCCGCCGGCGACGTCCGGCACGTGCGGCGCGCGTCGCGGCCCTGACGGGCCCTCGTGCGTCATCCTGTCCGTGTGCCCTACCCGGACAAGGTCCTCACCGACGACGAGGAGGTCGTCCTCCACCTGCACCCGCACTGGCTGACGGTCTTCTGGCCGGTCGTGGCCTTCCTGGTGCTGGTCGGGGTCGCCTCCTTCGGTGCCGCACTGGCACCCGCCGGCCCGCAGCAGGGCCTCTGGCGGCTGGTCGTGGTGGGGGTCGCGGTGCTCCTCGCAGGCCGGCTGGTGGCGGTGCCGCTGCTGCGCTGGCGGACCACCCACTACGTGATCACCACGCGCCGGTTGCTGCACCGGGTCGGCGTCCTCGCCCGGTCGGGGCGCGACATCGGCCTGTCCCGCATCACCGATGTCTCCTACCGGCAGAGCGTGTGGGACCGGGTGATCAACTCCGGCACGATCACCATCGAGACGGCCGGGGAGGGCGGTCCCACGGTGTTCTCCGCCATCCCCGACAGCGACGGCGTGCAGCAGCTGCTCAACCAGCTCGTCGAGGAGGACGCCGAGCGGCGCGCCCGGGAGGCGGGCGGCCACGTCCCGGACGCCGGCCGGTGGAGCGACACCGGCGAGTGGAGCGACACCGGCGAGTGGAGCGACCCCGACCACCGGCACACCCGACCCCAGCCCTGACCTGTCGCGCGGCGCGCGCCGCACCGTGACCGTTCCGTCACGGCGTGCCTGGCCGGTTCTGTCGGTGGGCGCACCTACCGTCCGCCCCATGCGACTGCTGCACACGTCGGACTGGCACATCGGCCGGTCCCTGCACGGCACCGACCTGCTCGCCGAGCAGGAGGCGGTGCTGGGCGGCCTGGCCGACGTGGTGGTCGCCGAGGGCGTCGACGTGGTCCTGGTCGCCGGCGACGTCTACGACCGGGCGGTGCCCTCGGCCGACGCCACCGCCGTGCTGGACCGGGTGCTCACCCGGCTGCGGGCGGCCGGTGCCGCGGTCGTGCTCACCCCGGGCAACCACGACTCCGCCCGCCGGCTGGGCTTCGCCTCCGGGCTGCTCGCGGTCAGCGGCGTGCACGTCCGGGCCGCGACGCCGCTGCTCGACCAGCCGGTGCTGCTCGCCGACGAGCACGGGGAGGTCGCCGTGTACGGGCTGCCCTACCTGGAGCCCGACATCGCCCGGCACGAGCTGGGGTTGACCGAGGGGCGTAGCCACGAGGCGGTGCTGGCTGCGGCGATGGACCGGGTGCGGGCCGACCTGTCCCTCCGCCCGGGCACCCGCTCGGTCGTCCTGGCGCACGCGTTCGTCGGCGGCGGGTTGCCCAGCGACAGCGAGCGGGACATCTGCGTGGGCGGCGTCGACCTGGTGCCCGCCGCCGTCTTCGACGGGGTCGACTACGTGGCCCTCGGCCATCTGCACCGCCCCCAGACACTGACCCCGCGGGTTCGCTACAGCGGGTCCCCGCTGGCCTACTCCTTCGGAGAGGCGGGCCACGACAAGCAGGCGTGGCTGGTCGACCTGGACGCCGACGGGCTCGCCGCGGTCCGCCCCGTGCCGCTGCCGGCCCCGCGGCGCCTCGCGGTGCTCGTCGGTGAGCTGGAGACGCTGCTCACCGATGCGGCGCACACGGTCGTGGCAGACCACTTCGTCTCCGTCCGGCTGACCGACCCGGTCCGTCCGGTCGATCCGATGCGCAAACTGCAGGTCCGTTTCCCGCACTGCGTGCACCTGGAGTGGGCGGGCAGCGGCCTGCCCGGCGACGGGCGCAGCTACGCCGAGCGGCTGGCCGGCCGCACCGATCTCCAGATCGCGGGGGAGTTCGTCCGGCACGTGCGCGGGCAGGAGCCCACTGACGCCGAACGCGAGCTGCTGGGCCGTGCCCTGCTCACCGCCGGCCGTGAGGAGGCCGCCCGATGAGGGTGCACCGCCTCGAGGTCACCGCCTTCGGTCCGTTCGTCGACACGGTCGTGGTCGACGTCGACGAGGTCGGCCGCGACGGGCTGTTCCTGCTGTGGGGCCCCACCGGCGCAGGTAAGACCACCCTGCTCGACGCCGTCGTGTTCGCCCTGTACGGCACCGTGCCCGGCGCCCGCGGGGAGGAGCGGCGGCTGCGCAGCGACCACGCCGGCCCCGGGGTGCGCACCGAGGTGCGGTGCGAGCTGACCCTCGGGGGCGAGCGGCTGCTCGTCGTCCGCCGCCCGGAGCAGCAGCGTCCCAAGCTGCGGGGAACGGGCTGGACCACCGAGCAGGCCAAGCTCACCGTCCAGCGGCAGACCGCCGAGGGCTGGGAGCCGGTGAGCACCCGGATCGACGAGGGCTCCGAGCACCTGCGCGCCCGGCTGGGGCTCTCGGCCGAGCAGTTCTGCCAGGTCGTGCTGCTGCCCCAGGGCGACTTCGCGCGCTTCCTGCGGGCCGAGCCCGACGACCGGGGGCGGCTGCTGCGCACCCTGTTCGACGTCGGCCGGTTCGCCCGCGCGGAGGACTGGCTGGCCGGGGAGCGGCAGTCCGCGCGGCAGCAGCTGGACGACGTCCGGGTCCGGATGAGCACGCTGATCGCCCGGGTCGCGCAGGTGGCCGACGCCGACGTCCCGGAGCAACTGGCACCGGAGCTGGTGGGCGCCGCAGCCGGCGGCCGGGTCGCGCCCTGGGTGGCCCGCGTGCGATCCGCGGCGGAGACCCGTCGGACGGAAGCGCAGGCCGAGGCCGAGCGGGCGGCGGAGGTGGTCGCCGCACAGGACGCCGCCTTGGTCGGTGCCCGCTCCCTGGAGGACCGGCACGTCCGACGGGAACGGGCCCGGCGCGAGCTCGAGCGGCTGACCGCCGCCGAGGCCGAGCTCGTCGGCGTCCGCACGCTGCTGGACGCCGGGAGGCGGGCCGAGCCGCTGCGCGACGCCCTGGAGAACGCCGACCGCACCGCGCTCGCCGCGGAGGAGGCCACCGACGTG
>JAOPWO010000206.1 GCA_025965635.1 Modestobacter sp.
GGCGCTCGGGGCGGCGCTGGCCGTCGGGCTCGGCGGGCTCGGGGCGGTGCTGGTCGCTCGGACCACCTGGGGACGCCGGCGGCTGGGCTGGGCGCTGGCCCGCGGGGCGCTCGCGGTCCCCCGCGGACTGCACGAGGCGGTGTGGGGTCTGCTGCTGGTCAACGTGCTCGGCCTGGACCCCTGGGTCGGCGTGCTGGCCATCGGCCTGCCCTACGGCGCCGTGACCGCCAAGGTGTTCGCCGACCTGCTGGACGAGGTGCCCCGCGGGGGTCACGACGCGCTGCTCGCCGCGGGGGCGGGCCGGGCCACCGCCGTCCTGTACGGCCTGCTGCCACCGGCGTCGGGCGGGCTGCTGTCCTACGCCTTCTACCGGCTGGAGTGCGCGGTGCGCTCGGCGGTGGTGCTGGGGCTGATCGGCGCGGGCGGGCTGGGGTACCAGCTGTCGCTGTCGTTCAGCTCGTTGCGCTGGGAGCAGGTGTGGTCGTGCGTCTACGCGCTGGCGCTGCTGTGCCTGCTGGCCGACGTCACCGGCCGCGCCGTCCGCGGCCGGCTGGCCGCTCCGCGCTCGTCGGCCACCCGGCTCGTCCGGGACCGGGTGCTCAGCGCGGCGGTGCTCGGCTCGCTGGCCCTGGTCGGCTGGTCGTGGTGGTACCTGGCCGTCTCCCCGGCCACGCTGGTCGCCGAGCGCACCCGGGAGCAGCTGGCCTACGTGCTGGGAGCCGGCTGGCCGCCCGACACCGACGGCGACCTGCTGCGCTCGATCGGCTCGCTGGCGGTGGACACGGTCCAGATGTCGGTCATCGCCATCGCCGTCGCGACCGCCGGCGCCGTACTGGTCGCCGGGGTCGCCGCCCGGCCCGCGGGACCGCTCGGGCCCGGACGACGGCTGCTCGGCAGCGTCGTCCGGCTGGGGTTGCTGCTGCTGCGCGCCGTACCGCCGCCGGTGTGGGCGCTGGTGGTGCTGTTCGTGCTGCTACCCGGGGTGCTGCCCGGCGCACTGGCGCTGGGGCTGTACAGCCTCGGCGTGCTGGGCCGGCTGGCGGCGGAGGCGACCGAGGAGCTCGATCCCCGGCCGCGGGCCGCGCTGGCCGCGCTCGGCGCAGGCCCGGCCGCAGGCTGGCTGTACGGGGTGCTGCCCCGCGCCACCGGGCCGGTCCTGGCGTTCGCCCTCTACCGGTGGGAGGTCGCCATCCGGGACAGCGTGCTGGTGGGCGTGCTCGGCGCCGGCGGGCTGGGCGCCCTGCTGGCCACCCGGCTGACCACGTTCGACTGGGCGGCGGTGACCACCACGCTGGTCGCGCTGGTGCTGCTCACCCTGGCCGTCGACCTGGTGAGCGCCCGCGCGCGGGCCGCCTTGAGGTAGGTGCGGTTCACACCCAGCGGGTCTTGGCGCTCAGCGCGGCGAGGGCGGCGGCGCCGGCGGTCGACGTCCGCAGCACCTCGGCACCCAGTCGCACCGGCTCCGCGCCGGCGGCGCGGAAGGCGACCACCTCGCCGTCGGTGAGCCCGCCCTCGGGCCCGACCAGGACGACGACCGTGCCGGCGGAGGGCACGGCCACACCGGCCAGCGGACGGCGGGCCTGCTCGTGCAGCACGAGCGCCAGGTCCACGTCGGCGAGCAGCCCGCAGACCTCCCGGGTGCTCATCGGACCGGTCACCTCGGGCACCCGCGGACGGCGGGCCTGCTTGCTGGCCGTGCGGGCCGCCGCCCGCCACTTCACCAGGCCCTTCTCGGTGCGGTCGGCCCGCCAGCGGGTGACGCACCGGGCCGCCGTCCAGGGCACGATCCGGTCGACACCGAGCTCGGTGGCCAGCTCCACCGCCAGCGGTCCGCGGTCGCCCTTGGGGAGCGCCTGGACCAGCACCAGCGTCGGGGTGGGCGCAGGCACCTCGTGCCGGGCCGTCACGTGCACCTGCAGGCCGCCGGAACCGGCGGCCAGCACCGTGCCGTCGGTGACCAGGCCACGGCCGTCGCCCACCCGGACCCGCTCCCCCACCGTGAGGCGCAGCACGTCGACGGCGTGCCGGCCCTCGGGCCCGGAGACGGTGAGCACGTCGCCGTCGGGAACCTCGTCGAGCAGGAACAGCGGCGCGCCGTCCAGCTCCGGGGACTCGGCGTCCGTCGGCACCGAGCTGGTCACTTGAACACGTCGCGCACCCGGGAGAGCAACCCGCCCTGGGGCGCACCGCTGCCGTCGGGCAGTTCCTCCCCGCGCAGCGCCGCCAGTTCGCGCAACAGCTCACGTTGTCGCTCGTCGAGCTTGCCGGGGGTCTGGACGTCGACGTGCACCAGCAGGTTGCCGCGGCCGGTGCCGCGCAGCCGGGGCGCCCCGTGGGCGCGCAGGGTGAGCACGCTGCCGGACTGGGTGCCGGCCCTGATGTCGAGGTCCTCGACACCGTCGAGGGTCTGCAGCTTGAGCGTGGTGCCCAACGCCGCCGCGGTCATCGGCAGGGTGACCCGGCAGTGCAGGTCCTCCCCATCGCGGGTGAACACGTCGTGCGGCCGCTCGTGCACCTCGACGTAGAGGTCGCCGGCCGGGCCGCCACCGGGGCCGACCTCGCCGTGCCCGGCGAGCCGGATCCGCATGCCGTCCTCGATGCCGGCCGGGATCTTCACCGGGATCGTCCGGCGGGCCCGCACCCGCCCGTCGCCGGCGCACTGGGGGCAGGGTTCGGGGATGACCTGGCCGGTGCCGCCGCAGGTGGGGCACGGCCGGGTGGCGACCACCTGGCCGAGGAACGAGCGCTGGACGCTCTGCACCTCGCCGCGGCCGTCGCAGGTGGTGCAGGTGGTGGGGTGCGTGCCGCGAGCGGTGCCGGCGCCGGTACAGGTGTCGCAGAGCACCGCGGTGTCGACGGTGATGTCGGTGGTGGTGCCGAAGACGGTCTCGTCCAGGTCCAGGTCGACGCGGATGAGCGCGTCACCGCCGGCCCGGGCCCGGCTGCGGGGCCCGCGGGTGGCGGCGCCGCCGAAGAAGGCGTCCATGATGTCGCCCAGCCCGCCGAAGCCGGCGCCCTGGCCGAACCCGCCGGCACCGCCGCGGGTGTCGTACGGGTCGCCGCCCAGGTCGACGATCCGCCGCTTCTCCGGATCGGTCAGCACCTCGTAGGCGCGGCTGACCTCCTGGAAGCGCTCCTTCGCGCCCGCGTCGGGATTGACATCGGGGTGCAGGTCCCGGGCCAGCCGCCGGTAGGCACGCTTGATGTCGGTATCGCTGGAACCCGGGGCCAGGCCCAGCACGCCGTAGTAGTCGGTCGCCATCGAAGTGTTCTCGTCCTCAGCTCTCGGCCAGCAACTGGCCGACGTAGCGGGCCACGGCTCGTACCGCGGCCATGTTCCCTGCGTAGTCCATCCGGGTCGGACCCACGACGCCCAGGCCACCGAGGGCCTGGTCACCGGAGCCGTACCCCACGGAGACGAACGACGCGCCGGTCAGCGCCTCGTGCTCGTTCTCCTCACCGATGCGCACCATCACGGTGCTCGGCCCCACCGCTGCCATCAACCGCAGGACGACGACCTGCTCTTCCAACGCCTCCAGCAACGGGCGCACGCTGCCGTGGAAGTCCAGCGCGTTCCCGAAGGCCAGGTTGGCAGTGCCACCGATGACCAGCCGGTCCTCGGTGGGCTCGACCAGCGTCTCCAGCAGCGTGGCGCTGATCGCGGCCACCAGGGCCCGCAGGTGCGGCGGCGCGTTCTCGACCAGTTCCCCGACCTTGCCACTGGCCTCGGCCAGCTTGGCGCCGGTGAAGGCGGCGTTGAGCAGCGTGCGCAGCTCGGCGACGGTCTCGACGTCAGCCTCCGCGGGGGTCTCCACGACGCGCTGCTCCACCCGGCCGGTGTCGGTGATCAGCACCATCAGCAACCGGTACGCGGCCAGCGGGACCAGCTCCAGGTGCCGGACGGCGCTGCGCGACAGGGTCGGGTACTGGACGACGGCGACCTGGCGGGTGAGCTGGGCCAGCAGCCGCACCGTGCGCCCCAGCACGTCGTGCAGGTCGACGGCGCCGTCGAGGAACTTCTCGATCGCCCTGCGCTCGGCGACCGACAGCGGTTTGACCGCGTTCAGCCGGTCGACGAAGAAGCGGTAGCCCTTGTCGGTGGGCACCCGCCCGGCGCTGGTGTGCGGCTGGGTGATGTACCCCTCCTCCTCCAGCACCGCCATGTCGTTGCGGATGGTGGCCGGGCTGACCCCCAGGTCGTGCCGCGCCGCCAGGGCCTTGCTCCCCACCGGGTCGTTCGTGGAGACGTAGTCCTGGACGATGGCCCGCAGCACCTGCAGGCACCGGTCGTCGTGCGCCACGGCTGACACCTCCGTACGGGTCGACGCGTCCGTGCGCGGACTGCCGGGCGCCGCCGGGCAGGCGGCTGGCACTCACACGGACTGAGTGCCAGCATACGACCGAGCGCCCGTGCCGTCGTCCGACCGGCGGCGAGCCGCCGGCCGGGCTGCAGGGCGCCGTCCGCCCGGCGGCGACCCATCGGCGCGGCGTCGGCGACCGCACTAGGCTGGACCGCGTCGACGGAGCCCGGCCAGGGGTCCGGGGAGCGGGAGGCTCAGCCCTGATCTTCAAGGCGGTGCGGAACGGGCGACCGTATCCCGACCACAACTTCTCCACCCGCGACTGGGCACTCATCCCGCCGCGGCAGATCCGGCTCGACACGCTGGTCACGACGAAACGCGAGCTGGCCCTGGACGCCCTGCTCGCCGACGACTCGACCTTCTACGGCGACCTCTTCCCGCACGCCGTCCAGTGGCAGGGCGAGCTGTACCTGGAGGACGGGTTGCACCGGGCGCTGCGGGCCGCGCTGCAGCAGCGCACCGTGATCCACGTACGGGTGCTCGACCTGGACACGCTGATCCGGTCCGGCGGCGTCGACGTCCCGGAGCCGGCACCCCGGTCGATGGACCAGCTGCCCGACACCCACGCGCCCTGGGGCACCGGCCCCTGGGGCGTTCCGCACCGCGGCTGACGTCCGCCGCCCGTTCAGAGCC
This sequence comes from Modestobacter sp., assembly GCA_025965635.1. Classification (GTDB taxonomy): domain Bacteria; phylum Actinomycetota; class Actinomycetes; order Mycobacteriales; family Geodermatophilaceae; genus Modestobacter. The sequence continues at coordinate 4,995 of JAOPWO010000206.1, forward strand.
AGCCTCCCCTCGGCCACCCGGTCGTCCCGGGGCTCGAGGATGCCGAGCTGCAGGAAACCTGTTCCGGGGTGGCCTCGACGTCGGTGGTGGCCGGCTCGACGCCGCCGGACAGGGCGGCGGGCGAGGTGCAGCACCTCCCCCACCGTCAGACCCGCCCGCCCGTTGTCACACGGAGTGCCGGAGCCCAGGAACCTGCGCCTGGGCACTCCGACCTAGTCCGTGAGGTCGCGGATGACGGCGTCGGCGAGCAGCCGCCCGCGGTCGGTGAGGACGGCGCGGCCGGCGGCGTGCGGCGCAGGCTCCAGCAGTCCGCGGACGACGGCGTCCGCGGCCCGCGCCCGCCCGGCCCCCGACAGCGCCTCGAGCGGGAGCCCGTCGCGCAGCCGCAGCCCGAGCATCACCCGCTCGAGCGCCTGGTCCTCGGCAGTGAGCAGCTCGGTGTCCGCGGCCGGGTGCAGTCCGGCGGCGAGCCGGTCGGCGTAGGCGGCCGGGTGCTTGACGTTCCACCAGCGGAGCCCGCCGACGTGCGAGTGCGCACCGGGGCCGATGCCCCACCAGTTGGCGTTGGCCCAG
>JAOPWO010000256.1 GCA_025965635.1 Modestobacter sp.
CGGCAAGGCCGGCCGTGGCCCGGCCGGTGGCGTACCCGGCCGGGGCTCGAGCGGCTCCACCGCCGTGGGCGCCGACGGCACCGGCCAGGAGCGGAAGGGCCGGGCCGGCAAGGCGCCCAAGCTGGGCAAGGACGGCAAGCCCAAGGTCTCCCGGCTGAGCAAGCTGAAGGCCCAGGCCGGGATGATCCGGCGGGCCTACTCGCTCACCTACCGCAACGACCGCAAGCTGCCCTGGGTGATGCTCATCGCCTTCGTGGCGGTCTTCGCCGTCGTCGAGGTGATCGGCATCCTGTTCGACGCACCGTTCCTGGTGCTGCCCATCGCCATCCTGCTCGGGTTCATGGCCGCGCTGATCATCTTCGGTCGGCGCGCGCAGGGCTCGGCCTACCGGCAGGTCGAGGGCCAGCCAGGAGCAGCGGCCTGGGTGCTGGAGGGCATGCGCGGCGACTGGCGGGTCAGCACCGCCGTGGCGGGCACGCGCGAGCTCGACGCGCTGCACCGGGTGCTCGGCCGGCCGGGCGTGATCCTGGTCGGCGAGGGCTCCCCGCAGCGGGTGCGCGGGTTGATCGCGGCCGAGAAGCGGCGGATCGCCAAGGTCGTCGGCGACACCCCGATCTACGACGTCAGCGTGGGTGACGCCGAGGGCCAGGTGCCGCTGAAGAAGCTGAACACCCACGTGGTGAAGCTCCCGCGCAACCTGACCGCCGGCGAGGTCAACGCCCTGGCCAAGCGGATGTCCGCGCTGGGCGGGGCCCGCCCGCCGGTACCCGGCGGCCCGCTCCCCGGCGGCCGGCAGATGTCGGTGAGCCAGCGTCAGGTGCGCCGCCGCTGAGCGGTTTCGACGAGCCTGCTGGGCTCCGTGGGCCCGGCACGGGGCCGCAGGCTCCCGCCGGGAACGCGGGCACCAGCTCAGCGGCGACCGGGACCGCACCTGGCCGCGGTGGGATCGGCGAGGACCGCGGTGTCACCGCTCCCGGATGACCGCGGTGTCGGTGAGCCGGTCGTGCAGCCCCCGGCCGTCGGCGTCGACCACCAGTGCGGGGACGAGCAGCGCCAGCAGCGCGGTGCGGACGCCTGCCCGCCAGAGCGCCAGCCGCCGTCCGGCCTGCGGGTGGGCCAGCCGCAGGCCCAGCAGCCGCATCCCCGGGGTCTGCCCGGTGGCCGCCAGGAACGCGACCGTGATGACCACGAAGGACAGCAGGCTCCAGTTGCCCGGCAGCTCGGGCGCGGTGACCAGTCCGGCGACCAGGGCCGCGGCCACCGCGTCGACGGCGAACGCACCGAGCCGTTGACCGAACCCGGCGAGCGACCCCGGGCCCTCGGCCGGTAGCCCCAGCGCTGCGCCCCTGACCCGTTGCTGAGAAGCTTGTGCCTCATCCGACGCCATGTCCGCCAGCGTAGGGCGCACCCGCCGGCTCCTCGGCGGACGCATCCCTCCGCTCGGCGACACGCCGGAAGGCGACGTTACGACGACGAAACACGGGGGTCACGCCCGAGCAACCCCGCGCTCGTACTGTCGTCCGCGCTGGCCGTCCACTCCCGGAGGATCGATGTTCAACAGTCCCGACGAGGTCACCGCCTACATCCGCGACAACGACGTGAAGTTCGTCGACGTCCGGTTCTGCGATCTGCCCGGCGTCATGCAGCACTTCACCATCCCTGCGGAGACCTTCGGCCCGGACACCTTCGCCGATGGCCTCGGCTTCGACGGTTCGTCGATCCGCGGCTTCCAGGCGATCAACGAGTCCGACATGCTGCTGCTGCCCGATGCCAGCAGCGCGTTCTTGGATCCGTTCCGCACCTACAAGACGCTGAACATCAACTTCTTCATCCACGACCCGATCACGCGTGAGGCCTACAGCCGCGACCCGCGCAACGTGGCGAAGAAGGCGGAGGCCTACCTGGCGAGCTCGGGCATCGCCGACACCGCGTACTTCGGTCCGGAGGCGGAGTTCTACGTCTTCGACTCGATCCGGCACAACACCTCGATCAACGAGGGCTACTACCACATCGACGCGGTCGAGGGCTCGTGGAACAGCGGCTCGCTGACCGGTGAGAACGGTGGCCCGAACCTGGGCTACAAGACCCGGCAGAAGGGCGGCTACTTCCCGGTCGAGCCGATCGACCACCAGAGCGACCTGCGCGCCGCGATGATGGTCAACCTGGCCAACGCGGGGCTGGAGCTGGAGCGCGGCCACCACGAGGTCGGCACCGGCGGTCAGGCCGAGATCAACTACAAGTTCGACACGCTGCTGCGTTCGGCCGACAGCTTGATGCTGTTCAAGTACATCGTCAAGAACACCGCCTGGGCGGCCGGCAAGAGCGCCACGTTCATGCCCAAGCCGCTGTTCGGCGACAACGGCTCCGGCATGCACTGCCACCAGAGCCTCTGGAAGGACGGGGAGCCCCTCTTCCACGCCGAGACCGGCTACGCCGGCCTGTCCGACATGGCCCGGCACTACATCGGCGGCCTGCTCAAGCACGCCCCGTCGCTGCTGGCGTTCACCAACCCCACGGTGAACAGCTACCACCGGCTGGTGCCGGGCTACGAGGCACCGATCAACCTGGTCTACTCCGCCCGCAACCGGTCGGCGTGCACGCGGATCCCGATCTCGGGGGACAACCCCAAGGCCAAGCGCATCGAGTTCCGGGTGCCCGACCCGTCGGCCAACCCCTACCTCGCCTTCTCGGCGATGCTCATGGCCGGCCTGGACGGCGTCAAGAACAAGATCGAGCCACCGGCGCC
>JAOPWO010000303.1 GCA_025965635.1 Modestobacter sp.
CGCCGGCCGCGCAGCGCGACCCGCTCCGCAGCGCCACGACCAGCGGCACCACGCTGGTCGCCGCCGCGTACGGGGTGAACGCCAGCGCCGGCACCAGCGGGTACCCGCGCTCCGTCCCGGTGGCCCGCAGCACCGCGCACACCACCCACGGGACCGTCGTCGCCGCAGCGGCCCAGCGGCGGCCTCCAGCTTGCGCAGCGGTCATCCAGCGCACGGTAACGGCCACCCTGCCGCGGCCGGTACGGCGCGGCCCCCGGCGCACCTGGTGCACTGTCCACCTGCGTGGGGTACGTCCCGTGCCGACCGGGACCGGCCGGCACGGGACGACACGCAGGACGACGCAGGACGACGCAGGACCAGAGGAGTGGTGTCGGTGGCACGCGAGCACGTCGAGATCGAGCGGAAGTTCGACGTCGGGGAGACCTTCGTGCTGCCCGACCTCTCCGCGGTGCCCGGCGTCGCCTCGGTCGCCGAGCCCGTCGAGCACGTCCTGGAGGCCGTGTACCACGACACCACCGACCTGCGGCTGGCCCGCGCCAAGGTCACCCTCCGCCGGCGCACCGGCGGCACCGATGCCGGCTGGCACGTCAAGCTCCCCGCCACGGCCGGCGCCCGCCGGGAGCTCCACTCGCCGCTGGGCCGGGTCACCAAGGGCGTCCCCAAGGCGGTGCTCGCCCCGCTGCTCGGCATCGTCCGCAACGCCCCGGTCGTCCAGGTGGCCACGCTGCGCACCCGCCGGGTGGTCACCGACCTCTGCGCCGAGGACGGCCGGGTCCTGGCCGAGGTCGCCGACGACCACGTCACCGGCACCGCACTGCCCGCCGGACCGGGGGAGGCCGCGGTCGTCAGCGCCTGGCGCGAGGTCGAGGTCGAACTGGTCGACGGCGACGACGAGCTGCTCGCCGCCGTCGGCGCCGCGCTGGCCGCCGGTGACGCGCGACCGTCGGCGTCGGCCTCCAAGCTGGCCCGGGTCCTCGGCGACCGGCTGGCCCCCAGCGGGCCCGGAACGCTCCCGGCCCCCGGGCGGGCGGTCGCCGACGGCGCACCGCGGTCCGGTGAGGACGAGGACGGGCCCGCAGAGGGCGCCCCGCCGGGGACGACGGGGAAGAAGGCGAAGGGGAAGGCCGGCAAGGCTGCCCGGAAGGAGCGCCGCCGCCGGGCCGAGGCCGAGGCAGCCGCCGCCTCGACCGCCGGGGACGTCGTCCGCGCCGCGCTGGCCGAGCTGCTGGCCGGCCTGCAGGACGCCGACCTCATGGTGCGCACCGACGTCCCCGACGGCGTCCACCAGGTGCGCGTCTCCTGCCGGCGGCTGCGCAGCGTGCTCGCCGCGTTCCGCCCGGTCCTCGACCGGGAGCGCACCGACCCGGTCCGCGACGAGCTCCGGTGGGCCGGCGCCCAGCTGTCCACCAGCCGGGACGCCGAGGTCGCCGTCGGCCACCTGCGCGAGCTGGTCGCGAGCGAGCCGCCGGAGCTCGTGCTGGGTCCGGTGGCCGCGCGGCTCCAGCAGGAGGAGCTGCGGGACGGCCTCGCCGGTGGCGACGAGGCCCGCCGCGAGCTCAGCTCCCAGCGCTACCTCGATCTGCTCGACACCCTCGCCGACCTGGTGGCCGACCCGCCGTTCACCGACCGGGCCGCGCAGCCGGCCGTCCCGGTCGTCCGGGCGGTGCTCGCGCGCACCGTCCAGCGGCTGACCGAGACGGTCGAGCTGGCACGGGAGGACGAGCACCCCGAGGCGCTGCACGAGGTCCGCAAGGCCGCCAAACGGCTGCGCTACACCGCCGACGTCGCCGTCGCCGTGCTCGGCGACCCGGTGCGCGACCTGGTCACCGGCCTCAAGGACGTCCAGGAGGTGCTGGGTCAGCGGCAGGACACCTTCATCACCCGCGAGCTGTGCCTCCGGCTGGGGCTGCAGGCCTCCGCCGCCGGTGAGAACGCCTGGACCTACGGCCGGCTGCACGCGCTCGAGGTCGCGCGCGGCGGGGCGGCCGAGCACGAGTTCTGGCTGCGGTGGCCCCGGCTGCGGCCGGTGCTGAAGACCGCGACCCGGTGAGCTCCGGTCGCCCCGCCGGACCAGGGGCGTGCCGGTGTCGCTGATCGCGCTGCTCGGCTTCGCCACCGTCGTCCTGCTCGCGATGCTCCTGCTGCACGGCTACGTGTGGTGGCGCCTGGTGCGGAGCACCACCCGGCCGGGACGGGTGCGGCGCGGGCTGAGCGTGCTCACGGTGGTCCTGGCGCTGCTGCCCATCTCGGCGGTGCTGCTGCGCCGTCAGGAGCTGCCGGAGGCGGTGGCCACGCCGCTGGACTGGGTGGCCTACACCTGGCTCGGGCTGGTGTTCTACCTGTTCCTGGCGACCCTCCTCACCGAGCCCGTCCGGGTGGGAGCGAGGTTGGTCGGGCGTCGAAGCCGACGCGCCGAGTCCCGCCTGAGTGGGGCCCGGAGGATCCCGCGCAGCGACGGCGCAGCGGCTCCGGCCGAGCCGGGGACGGCAGCTGGTGCCGGTGCGGTCCGCCCGGACCGCGATGTCACCGTCCCCCGCCGGTTGTTCATCGCCCGCTCGCTCGCGGTCGGCGCCGGCGTGCTCGCCGTCGGGACGGCGGGCACCGGCGTCGTGCTGGCCAACGCCGCACCGGTCGTCCGGAGGGTGCCCATCCGCATCCCGGGTCTCGACCCCGGCCTGGCCGGCCTGCGCATCGTCACCTTCTCCGACGGTCACCTCTCCGCCCTCTACGGCGGGCGGCGGTTCGAGCGGGTCGTCGACACGATCAACGCGCAACGCCCCGACGTGGTGGCCATCGTCGGGGACCTGGTGGACGGCGACGTCGCCGAGCTGCGCGAGGACGCCGCGCCGCTGGCCGACCTGGTCAGCGCGCAGGGCGTCTACTTCGTCACCGGCAACCACGAGTACTTCGTCGACACCGAGGGCTGGCTGCGGCACCTGCCGACGCTCGGCATCGACGTGCTCCGCAACGAGCGGGTGCCGATCCGCGGCGCGGGCGGCGCCACGTTCGACCTGGCCGGCATCGACGACCGCACCGCCGCCGCCTCCGGCCTGCCGGGCCACGGCGCCGACCTGGACGCCGCGCTCGACGGCCGGGACGACGGCGTCCCCCTGGTCCTGCTCGCCCACCAGCCGGTGATGGTCGAACAGGCCCGCACCGCCGGGGTCGACCTGCAGCTGTCCGGGCACACCCACGGCGGCCAGCTGTGGCCGTTCGACTACGCGATCCTGCTCGACCAGCCGGTGGTGGAGGGCTGGTCGCAGCAGGGCCCGACCCAGCTCTACGTCACCGCCGGTGCCGGCAACTGGGGTCCGCAGATGCGCGTCGGTGCCCGCCCGGAGGTCACCGTGGTCGAGCTGTCGCCCGGCGGACCCACCGCTCCGAAGCGGTAGGACGTCCCCGCTCGCCGGGGCGGACGGTGCAGCTGCACTATACGTCATGACGTCTAGACGTCTCATGGTGCAGTACCTTCCAAGGCGTGTCGAGTTCCGAGGCGGGGCCCAAGTACCTCGCCGTCCGCGAGGCGCTGCGCCGGCGGGTGTCCTCGTTGCCCGAACACACCCTGCTCCCGCCCGAACCCGTGCTGTGCGCGGAGTACGGGGTCAGCCGGATCACCCTGCGCCGGGCGGTCGACGGGCTGGTCGCCGACGGCCACCTGGTGCGCGAGCAGGGCCGGGGCACCTTCGTCAGCCGGCCGGGCATCCGGCACGAGTACCGCGAGAGCTTCGTGCACCGGATCGCCGGGTTCCACTCGGTCATGACCGAGCAGGGCGCGCAGGTCGGCACCGCGGTGCTGACCCAGCGGATCGTGCCGGCCGCGCCGCCGATCGCCGCCGAGCTGTCCATCCGCACCGCGGAGGACGTCGTCGAGCTGGTCCGGCTGCGCAGCGTCGACGGGCTGCCCAACCACGTGGTCCGCAGCTTCCTGCCCGCGGCCACCTACCCGAAGGCCGCCACCGAGGACTTCGGCCACGGCTCGCTCTACGAGTTCCTGCGCCGGGAGTACCAGGCCGACCTGGCGCACGCCCGGCTGGTCGTGGACGTCGGGACGGCGGCCGCCGACGAGGCCGACCTGCTGGACGTCGTCGCCGGCTCCCCGCTGCTGGTCGTGCGCACCACGGTCCGCGACAGCGCCGAGCACCCGCTGGTGCACTCGTTCTCCCGGCTGCGCCCCGACGTCAGCCAGGTGGAGTTCGAGGTCTCCGTCGGCGGTCGGTGACCCGGCTCAGGGGTTCGTCAGCCGCTCCCGGGCCGCGGCCAGCAGCACCCGGTCCAGGCCGTGCCCGATGTGCCGGGCAAGGTCTGCGACGACGGTGCGCACCGGCTGGTCGAGGTCGCGGCGCCCGGCCCAGCTGACCATCAGCGCCCCGGTCGAGGCCGACTGTCCCAGCAGCACCGGGACGGCGAGCGAGGTCTCGTGCCCGGCGTCGGGGAGCTCCCGGGCGATGGGGAACAGCTCCTCGCCCTCCTCCCGGGTGGTCACGGCCACCAGCCGCCGCTCCCGCACCGCGGTGGCCAGCGGGTGGGCGTCCTCCAGGCAGAGCGTCGCGGAGGGCTCCGGGTACCAGGGGTAGGACGACGTGTTCCAGGCCCGCACCACGGTGCTGCCCGCCTCGGTCACCGCCAGCACCGTGGCCGCGGCCCCCAGCGGGGAGCGGACGAGGCGGTCGACCATGCGCAGCACGTCCGCGAGGCTGCGGGCGCTCAGCAGTCCCGAGCTCAGCCGGGCCACCACCCGGGCCCGGTCGGCCTCGGCCTCGGCCTCCTCGAAGGCGCGCTGCGCCGCGGCGGCCGCCTTCCGGGCCGCGGCCTCGTCCCGCTCGGCTGCCGCCCGGGCCTCACGCTCGGCCAGTCCGAGCGCCTGCGCCTGCAGCAGTCGGGAGCACTCGTCGGCGAGCTCGACGAGCACCCCGATCTCCGCCGACGTCCAGTCGTGGGGCTGCTCGTCGCCGGCCACGAGCACACCGATCGGCCGGCCCTGGACATCGACGAGCGGCGCGCCGGCGTAGGCGACCACCCCCTGCTCGCGGACCGCGATCGAGCTCCGCAGCCTCGGGTGCTCGCGCGCGTCCGACAGCAGCAGGAGGTCGCCGGTGACCACGACCTCCTGGCTCAGCGAGTGGCTCAGCGGCATCGACCGCCGGGTGTTCCACGGCTCGGCGAGGCCGACCGCGCCCGGGAACACCTGCCCGCCCTTGGACACCAGCACCACGAGAGCCCGGGACACGCCCAGCCGATCGGCCAGCACGGCGGCCAGCCGGTCGAAGTCGGGGTCCGGACGGGCGGGGAGCGCTGACCAGGTCGGCAGCTCGAACTGCTGCGCCTGGGTGGGCATGCTCCTCCTCGCACCGTTCGAGAGCTGGCGGGTCGTGACGGGTGGTGGTCCCCAGTTCGGGGCAGGGTGATGCTGCCAGACTCAGGTGCCGACGCGCCGGTGACCGATGAGCACGTCGTGGAGGAACTCCAGGAGTGCCAGCTGAGCACCGTCAGCGATGTGCTGCGAATGGAGGGGGTGCGCAGCCTCTTCCAGCCCATCATCGCGATCGACACCGGCCGCGTGGTCGCCTACGAGGCGCTGGCCCGCGGGCCGGAAGGGCCGCTGCACGCACCGGACGCGCTCTTCGCCGCCGCCCGGGAAGCCGGCCTGCTCGCCGAGCTGGACGCCGCCTGCCGCGC
>JAOPWO010000320.1 GCA_025965635.1 Modestobacter sp.
GGACGACGCCGCGGCTCCGCTGGCCGGGCTGCACATCGATGCGGCGGGCGCAGGTGGGCCGACGGCCGAGGGGCGGTCGCGAGCGAACCCCGCCGGCGACGAGCGGGCCGAGGTGTCGGCGCTGTCGCTGGCGGCGAAGCTGCGCGCCGTCCTGCGGGTCCGTGACTTCCGCAGGATGTGGCTGTCGATGTCGCTGTCCAGCTTCGGTGACTGGCTGGGTCTCCTGGCGATCACCGCCACGGCCACCTCGCTGGTCGACGGCTTCGCCGGGCAGAACTTCGCGCTGGGGGCGGTGCTGCTGTTCCGCCTGCTGCCCGCGATCGTCCTCGGTCCGCTGGCCGGTGCCTTCGCCGACCGCTTCGACCGTCGCAAGACGATGGTCGTCACCGATGTCCTCCGGTTCGGGCTCTTCGCCTCCATCCCGCTCGTCGACGAGCTGATCTGGCTGTTCATCGCCCAGTTCGTGATCGAGGCACTCAGCCTCTTCTGGATCCCGGCGAAGGACGCCGCCGTCCCCAACATGCTGCGCAAGGACCAGCTCGAGCCGGCCAACCAGCTCTCCCTGGTCACCACCTACGGCCTCACCCCGGTGGCCGCCGCCGTCGTCTTCGCGCTCCTCACCTCGCTCGGCGGTCGGACCAGCGACCTGCTGCCCGGGACCAACGAGGTCGACCTGGCGCTCTACGTCAACGCGCTGACCTTCCTGGTGGCCGCGGTCGTCATCTGGAACCTGCCCTCCATCAGCGGCCGCCGGTCCGGCCGGCCGCAGGACAGCGGCGAGAGCTTCTTCCGCTCGCTGCGGCAGGGCTTCTCCTTCGCCGGGCACAGCCCGCTGGTCCGTGGGCTGGTCGTCGGCATCACCGGCGCGTTCGCCGCGGCCGGGGTGGTCATCGCCACCGGTCAGGCGTTCGCGAACGCGCTGGGCGGCGGGCAGGCCGCTTACGGGTTGCTGTTCGGCGCCGTGTTCATCGGCCTGGGCCTGGGGATCGCGATGGGACCCAGCGTCGCCAGGGATCTCTCGCGCGAGCGGCTGTTCGGGGTGGCGATCGTCGGCGCCGGTGTCGTCGTGGTGTTGCTGGCCTCCACCTTCACGCTCTGGATCGCCCTGCTGCTGGTCGTGCTCATGGGCTTCTTCGCCGGGATCGCGTACCTGGCCGGTTTCACGCTGCTGGGCACCGAGATCGACGACGCCATCCGCGGGCGCACCTTCGCGCTCGTGCAGTCGCTCGTGCGGGCCGCGCTGATCCTGGCGCTGGCGCTGGTCCCGTTCGGGGTCGGCCTGCTGGGCCAGCACAGCGTCGACCTCGGGGCGTTCGTCGTCCCGGTCACCGGCGAGCGGGTCATGCTGCTCGTCGCCGGGGTGCTGGCCGTCGCCGTCGGCGTGGTCGCCTATCGCCAGATGGACGACGGCCGGCCGGTGCCCCTGGTCGCCGACGTCGTCACCGCGCTGCGCCGCGACACCACCGCCCGCCGCCGGCTCGCCGGGGGCGGTGTGTTCATCGCCTTCGAGGGCGGCGAGGGCGCCGGGAAGTCCACCCAGGTGAAGCGGCTGCAGGACTGGCTCTCGCACGAGGGCTACGTGGCGCGCGCGACGTTCGAGCCGGGTGCCACCCCGTCGGGTGCCCGCATCCGGTCGATCGTGCTCGACCCGGCCAGCGCGGGGCTGTCCCCCCGGTCGGAGGCGCTGCTCTACGCCGCTGACCGGGCACAGCACGTGCACGACGTGCTGCGGCCGGCGCTGGACGCCGGCGAGGTGGTCATCAGCGACCGGTTCGTCGACAGCTCGCTGGCCTACCAGGGGGCCGGCCGGACGATCCCGATGGACGACGTCCGCTCGATCTCCCGGTGGGCCACCCAGGGCCTGCGCCCCGACCTCACGGTGCTGCTGGACCTGCCGCCGGAGGTGGGGTTGGCCCGGGCCCGCGGGCGCTCGACCGCCGACCGGCTCGAGGCGGAGTCGTTGGACTTCCACCAGCGGGTCCGGCGGACCTTCCGGGCGCTGGCCGAGTCCGAGCCGGACCGCTACCTGATCCTGGACGCCACCCAGGACCCCGACCAGCTCGCCGCGGCCATCCGCGCGCGGGTCGCCGACCTGCTGGCAGGCCTGCCGCTGCTGACCCGGCCCGAGGACACCCGACCGGGCCCCGGTCAGGCCGCCGCTCCGGCCCCGTCGCACCGGTGAGCGCCTCGACCGCCGGGCTCCCCGGGCAGGCCGCCGACGCGGGAGTGTGGGCCGACGTGGTCGGTCAGCCCGACGTGGTGGCCGAGTTGCGGACCGCCATCGCCCAGCCGGGCTCGATGACCCACGCGTGGTTGTTCACCGGCCCACCCGGTTCGGGGCGGTCGGTCGCCGCCCGCGCCTTCGCCGCGGCGCTGCAGTGCCCCGCGGGTGGCGATGGCACCTGTCACGCCTGCCGCACCGCGCTGGCCGGCACCCACGCCGACGTGCACCGGATCGTGCCCGAGGGGTTGTCCATCGGGGTGGTGGAGGTGCGTGAGATCGTCCGGACCGCAGCCCGCGCGCCGTCGCAGGGCCGGTGGCAGATCGTCCTGGTCGAGGACGCCGACCGGATGACCGAGCAGGCCGGCAACGCGGTGCTCAAGATGCTCGAGGAGCCCCCGCCGCGCACCGTGATCCTGCTGTGTGCCCCGTCGCTGCACCCCGACGACGTGCCGGTCACGATCCGGTCCCGGTGCCGGGTCGTCGGCCTGCGGACCCCGCCCGTGCAGGCGGTCGCGGAGGTGCTGGTGCGCCGCGACGGGATCGACCCGGCACTGGCCGCGTGGTCCGCTGCCGCGGCGGGCGGGCACGTCGGCCGGGCGCGGCACCTGGCGCTCGACGAGTCCGCCCGGCTCGCCCGCAAGGCCGTGCTCGACATCCCGCTGTCCCTGGTCTCGCTCGCCGCCTGCCTCAACGCCGCGGACGACCTGGTGGGCTCGGCGAAGGAGGAGTCGGACAAGGCGGTGGCCGAGGTCGACGGGGCCGAGACCGAGGCGGTCAAGGCCAGCCTCGGGGTCGGCGCCCGTGGGCCGGGGGTGGCGGCGGCCAGCCGCGGCGCCGGAGTGCTCAAGGACCTGGAGAAGCGGCAGAAGTCGCGGGCCACCCGGCTGGGCCGGGACTCGCTGGACCGGGCACTGGTCGACCTCGCTGCGCTCTACCGGGACGCGCTGGTGATCAGTGCCGTGGAGGCGGTCCCGGGGGAGGAGGCCGTGACGCTGGCACATCCCGACCGTCGCGCGGACGCCACCGAGCTGGCCCGCCGGATCGGCGCCGAGGGCGCTCTGCGGCGGATCGACGCGGTGCTGGCGGCCCGCACGGCGCTCGAGCAGAACGTGAAGCCGCAGATCGCCATCGAAGCGCTCACGGTCGCTCTGCGCCTGCCGGCCTGACGGCTGCGGCACAGCCCCGGGGGTGCGCCCGGGGGAGCCGGGGAGGTGCCGTAAGCTCAGCGCCGCACGTCCGCCGCCTTAGCTCAGTCGGTAGAGCATCTCACTCGTAATGAGAAGGTCGTCGGTTCGATTCCGACAGGCGGCTCGCATCTGACCAGCCTATTCGACTTCGATCGGCCCGTTCAAGGGTCTGCTTGGCGCCCAACTGGGCACGGATTGGACACGGGACCGCACGCGGTCGCCGCCGGTCTCCGGTGTCGCACAGTCGTCGGAGGAGCTCGACTGACCGCTCATCAGCGGACATCTTGCGGACTAGCTGCGGACCAAGATCCCCAAGCCCGCGCTGGTAGGCCTGTCTCGGGCCGCATCCGGTGTGCTGGGCCGCATCACCCGCGCGGCCGCCGGTGGCACGCCATGAGCCGCCAAGCCGGTTCACTCGAACGGAGCGCCGTCACGGCGATCTGCACAGAAGTCTGTACAGGTGACCCGTACAGTGGGTGTCATGACAGTCCTGGATTCGCACTCGCACGTCATCTCGGTGACCGACGCGGCGAAGTCTGGGCTGCCCAAGCTGCTCCGCGACGCGGAGAACGGTGCTGACATCATCGTCGAGCGGCACGGCAAGGCCGTGGCCGCCGTGGTCAGCATGCGCCACCTGGGTGAGCTCCAGCGCCTGGAGATCGACCTCCGCGAGACGGCCCTGCTGCTGTCGCGGGCGGCCACCGACACCGGGCACCGCACCGGCCTGGACGAGGTCCTGACCACGCTCGGTCTTGACCGAGCTGAGCTCGAAGCCGAACTGGACGCAGACCTCGCGGCCGGACGCGGGTGACCGGCCGGCCCCGACAGCCCGCACGCACGACCACCGGCGAGAGCGCCGCCGCCACGGTGCGCGCGTCCGGCCGGCATCCCGACGCCGAGCGCACCGTCGTCCGGCTCACCGACGCTGCGCTGGCCGACCTGCAGTCGATGGTGCGCAAGGGCGACCCGCAGGTCGTGCGGTGGGCGCTGAAGAAGTGCCTGCTGCTCGAGCGCGACCCCGAAGCTGGTGAGGCGCTACGCGGGGCGCTGATTGGCTACCGCAAGCTGGTCGTGGGGGACCGGAACTGGCGCATCGTCTGGCGGGTCACCCACGATGACCAGGGCCGTCCGGTCGTCGACGTCGCCGAGGTGTGGGCGCTTGGCGCTCGCAGCGACAGCGAGGTCTACGCCGAGATGACCGCCCGGGTGACCACCCTGTCCGCCACGCCGGCGACCTTGCCGCTGGCGGAGGCCATCGAACGGCTGGGCAAGGTTGCCTCCGGTATTCAGCCCAGTAGTGCCGAACCCGCTAAGGGCCCGGAGAGAGACAGCCCCGAAGTCAACCTGGCGTCGGACCTGCCCAGCTGGCTGGCCCAATCCCTGGTCAAGGTCGTGAACCTTCCGCCCGTGGAGGTGGCGCAGCTGTCAGAAGCCGAGGCGCACCGCCGGTGGAACGAGTTCATCAGTACCCCGCACTGACGCAGCGGCGGGTACCGGTGGACGACGTTGGCGGCGGCGCGAGTGCGGCCGGAGCGGGGGTCGCCGTGCTCGGCGAGAACCCGGAGGTAGCGCTGTCTCGGCCGGCTCCGGCGCTGACTCCGGCCGTGATTTCCGGCGGGATAGCCGCGGCACCTCCGGACGTTGATGCCGGTCACCGGCTTCCAATCGACGGCCGAGAGCGACGACCAGGGCTGCGGTCCGCCCGGAGGCGACCGCGCCGGCGATGAGGGCCTGGCTTGGACCTGCGGAGTCGATAACGATGTCGGCGCCGGCCGCGCCGGCGGTGGATCCGGTCGAGGTGACCAGCAACGGGCCGAGGGCCCACAGCACCTCCTCCACCAGGCCGTCCAGGCTGTACGACCGACGGCGCGCTGTCGGCTCGGGTGGGAGTGATGCCACAGCCCGCGCATGACCGCGCCGAACGGTGTCGGCGTCAGGCCAATGACGGTGGACAGGAGCAGGTAGATCCACGACGCGTGCACGCCGGCGGTGGCACCTGCAGTGAGCAGGCCGCAGCGGGAGCCCGCGGAGCCGTTGGCCGACGCCGTCGTGCTGGGGGTGGAACTCGACCTGCCGGCGATCGGCGCCGCGCTCGGCCGTTCGGTTCGGTTCGGTTCGGTTCGGTTCGGTTCGGGAGCGTGCCCGCCGACGTGCACCTGTCGGTCAACGCCGACCCGGCCACCGTGGCCCGTCCTGCGCTCCTGCACCTGCGTCGTGACATGCCGCCGTGCCGGGTGGTCCTCGAGCTCACCCAGCGCGTGCTGATCGACGACCGCACGAACCGGGTTGCGCTGGGCGGCGGTGCCTGGGCGGCTCGCCGTGCCTGGACCGGGACCCCGCGCGGCGGGCTCTCGCCGGGGCGCTGGCCTTCGGAGCCGAGATCGGCGCGGAGGTGGTGACCGAGGGGATGCGACCGCGGACGAGCACGCCGGGCTACGCCGGCTGGGCGGCCGTCCCTGGCAGGGCTGCACCTCGGCCGGCCGCAGTCTCCGGACCGGCACGGGGACGCACCGGTGCGTGGCGAGATGCCCGGCGTGGGCTGAGCGCGGCGCCGCGCCGTCCAGCCGCCGGTTCCCGGGAGGGGAGCCGGCGGCTGGACGCGGGGATCAGTGCCCGGGGGAGATCTCGAGGGCGCGCTTGCGCGATGCCTCGATCTCGGCCTCGGCCGCTTCGCGGCCGACCCAGTCGGCGCCCTCGACGCTCTTGCCGGGCTCGAGGTCCTTGTAGGTCTCGAAGAAGTGCTGGATCTCCAGCCGGTCGAACTCCGACACGTCGTTGATGTCCTTGAGGTGGGCCATCCGCGGGTCGGTCGCCGGAACGGTGAGGACCTTGTCGTCCCCACCCTTCTCGTCGGTCATGCGGAACATGCCGATCGCCCGGCAGGTGATGAGGCACCCGGGGAACGTCGGCTCCTCCAGCAGGACAAGGGCGTCCAACGGGTCACCGTCCATGCCGAGCGTCTCCTCGATGTACCCGTAGTCGGCCGGGTACCGGGTCGAGGTGAACAGCATCCGGTCGAGCCGGATGCGCCCGGTGGCATGGTCCAGCTCGTACTTGTTCCGCTGGCCCTTGGGGATCTCTACCGTCACGTCGAACTGCACGCCCGCTAGTGTGGCGCACGACCTCTCGGCTCCCGTCAGCGGAGGTCATTTCATGGGGGTGAGCGGCATCTCGTCGGTACCTGGTGAGGCGCCCAGGGAGGCTCCGCAGCCGTCTCGCGACGACTCCTCCGCGCCGGCGGCAGAGCCAGTGGTCGAGGACGACGTACCGCAGGACGACGTACCGCAGGACGACGTGGCCCCCGGCGTCGACGACCCCGCCGGGGCCCAGCCCGCTGAGGTCGCGAGCGGAACTCCTCCGACGGGGCCCTCACCCGAGAGCCAGCCGAGGCCGACGGCAGCAGCCGCGGTCGACGACGCGGCCGCGCGGGGGCCGGCGGCC
>JAOPWO010000335.1 GCA_025965635.1 Modestobacter sp.
GGCCGGCCCGGCCGGGCCTGTCCCGGCCCGCGGCGGGGGTTCCCTCGGCGCGGCACCGGCTCAGCGTGCGCGGGAGTCGCGGAACCCGCGACCGGCCCGGCGCCCGAGGTGGCCGGCGGTGACGAGGTGCTCCAGCAGAGGCGCCGGAGCCAGCCCCGGCTCGCGGACCTCGGCGTAGAGCTGGCGTTCGACGGCCAGCGCCACGTCCAGCCCGACCAGGTCCAGCAGCTCGAACGGGCCCATCGGGTACCCGCAGCCGGACACCATGGCCGCGTCGATGTCGTCCGCGGTGGCGTAGCGCGCCTCCAGCATCCGCACCGCGTCGTTGAGGTAGGGGAACAGCAGCGCGTCGACGA
This sequence comes from Modestobacter sp., assembly GCA_025965635.1. Classification (GTDB taxonomy): domain Bacteria; phylum Actinomycetota; class Actinomycetes; order Mycobacteriales; family Geodermatophilaceae; genus Modestobacter. The sequence goes on from JAOPWO010000335.1 coordinate 357, forward strand.
TGCGGCCGGCCCGGTCGGGCGCGGTCACTGCGGGCAGTTCCACCCGCGCGCAGAACGCGTGCACGGTCGCGGCGGCGCCCGGGTCGGTGAGGAGGCCGGCGACCACCTCGGCCACCCTCAGCGCGGACCCGGGTCCGGCCAGGTGCAGGCCGACGACGTCGGCGGGCCGTCCGCTCGCCGCAGCGTGCTCGACGACCGGTCGGCCGGACGACGTGGCGGCCAGCACCGCCCCGTCCTGCACCAGCCCGCCGAGCGCCGCGAACACCGCCGGGTCGTCCGTCCCGGCCACGAGCACCAGGTCCGCGTTCGCCAGGCCGGCCACCGGACCGGTCCACCCCTCCGGGCCCGTCCCCGGCTCGGCGAGCACTCGGGCGACCGGCAGGCCGGCCGACGCGGCGGCCGGGACGAGGGCGTCGAGGCGGTCGGCGTCCGCCTTCGGGCCGGCCACCGCGAGCACGCCCACCGACCGCACCGGGCGGGCACCTGCCGCTGCGGCACCGGCGACCGGGGTCTGCGCGTCCGCCACGACCTCGGCGGAGTGGCGGTCGGCGTAGGTGTAGAAACCGCGGCCGGCCTTCCGGCCCAGCAGCCCCGCGGTCACCAGCTGCTCGATCAGGGGACTGGGGGCGTGCAGCCGGTTGCGCGACTGCCGGTACATCGTTCCGAGGATCTGGTGGGCGGTGTCCAGGCCGATCAGGTCCAGCAGCGCCAGCGGACCCATCGGCAGGCCGGCGCCGAGCCGCATGGCCGCATCGACGTCCTCCCGGCTGGCGTACCGGTCCTCGACCATGGCGACGGCGTGGTTCAGGTAGCCGAACAGCAGGGCGTTGGCGATGAAGCCCGCCCGGTCGCCGATCGTGACGCCGACCTTCCCGAGCCGGGCCGCCAGCGCCTCGACGTCCTCGACCACCGCCGGCTCGGTGCCCACGGTGCGGACCACCTCGACCAGCTTCATGACCGGCGCCGGGTTGAAGAAGTGCATCCCGATGACCTTGCCGGGGCGGCCGGTGGTCACCGACAGCTCGGTGACCGACAGGCTCGAGGTGTTGGTCGCCAGGATGGTGTCCGGCGGGCAGATCCGGTCCAGCGCCGACAGGACGGCGGCCTTGAGGTCCACCCGCTCCGGGACGGCCTCGACCACCAGCTCGGCCTGCGCGAGGTCGTCCATGCTGGTGGTGAAGCGGATCCGGGACACGATCGCGTCGCGGTCGGCGGGGTCGAGCCTGCCCCGGGAGACCGCGCGCCCGGTCGACTTCTCGACGTGCCCGCGTCCCCGCTGGACGGCCGCGTCGTCGACGTCCACCGCGGTCACCGACAGCCCGGCCCGGGCGAACACCTCGGCGATGCCGGCGCCCATCGTGCCCAGCCCGACGACGCCGACCTCACTCAGTTCCCTGGCCACCCGCCGAGTCTCCCATCGCGCAGGTGGAGCGGGTCCGTCGGCGTGACCGCCACGGATCCACTCCACTCAGAACAGCCGCTGGGTGGGGTCGTCGGTCCCCTTGAGGACGGCGTAGTCCACCGTCACGCAGTCGATGCCCCGGTCGGCCGCCAGCACGCGCGCCTGGGGCTTGATCTCCTGGGCGGCGAAGACGCCCTTCACCGGTGCCAGCAGCGGGTCGCGGTTGAGCAGTTCCAGGTACCGGGTGAGCTGCTCGACACCGTCGATCTCGCCGCGGCGCTTGATCTCCACCGCCACCACCGCGCCGCCGGCGTCCCGGCAGAGCAGGTCGACCGGGCCGATGGCGGTCGGGTACTCACGGCGCACGAGCGACCAGCCGGCCCCGAAGGTCTCCACGTGCAGCGCGAGCAGTCGCTGCAGCTCGGCCTCGACGCCGTCCTTCTGCAGGCCCGGGTCGACGCCCAGCTCGTGCTTCGAGTCGTGCTCGACCGACTCGATGGTGATCACCAGCTGCTCGCCCGCCTTGTTGGTCACCGTCCAGGTGCCCGAGCCGTCGACCAGCTCGTCCCTGAGCGAGCACGGCGGGCTCATCCAGTTCAGCGGCTTGTAGGCGCGGTCGTCGGCGTGGACGGAGACCGAGCCGTCGGCCTTGAGCAGCAGCAGCCGCAGGGCCGAGGGAAGATGAGCCGTGAGCCGCCCGATGTAGTCGACGGAACAGCGGGCGATGACCAGGCGCACGGACGCCGACGCTACCGGGTGCCCGGGAACCTCCCTGCGCCCCACGTCGTCTTCCCGGGATGACCCCTCGGCGCGCTGCCCGCTCAGCCGCTGCCCTGGGTCTGCTCCTGGTCATCGCCGGCTGCGCCGCGCGGGACGGCGGGGGGTCGGCGCCGGACGCCGCCGAGCCCGGACTGCCCGGCGCACCGGACGAGCTCGTCCTGCAGGTGACCCGCACCGGCGGCTTCGTCACGCCGGAGATGCTGGTCGGCCGACTGCCGATCGTCAGCGTCTACGCCGACGGCCGGGTGATCACCGAGGGACCGGTGATCGCCATCTACCCCGGCCCGGCGTGGCCCAACGTGCAGGTGCTGGAGATCGACCGGACCGCGGTGCACACGCTCGTCGAGCATGCGCGCGCCGCCGGGGTGACCGGGACCGCCGACCTGGGCACGCCGCCGCTGGCCGACGTGCCCAGCACCCGGTTCACCCTGGCCACCGCCACCGGGACCACCGTGCGGGAGGTCTACGCGCTCACCGAGTCCGCCGGGATGGACGCCGGGGCGAGCGGGCTCACCACGGAGCAAGTGGCCGCCCGCGCGGACCTGGTCGGCTTCCTCGACGGGCTCACCGACCTGACGGCCACCCTGGGCGCGGGCGCGGTCCCGGCCGCGGCGGTCTACGAGCCGACCGCGGTGGCCGCCCTGGTCATGCCGTGGACCGACGACGCCGCGGCGGAGCCGGAGCTCACCCGGCCCGACGTCGTGTGGCCCGGCCCGCCGCTGCCCGGCGCAGCGGTGGGCGTGCCCGACCTCAGCTGCGTCACCGCCACCGGGGAGCAGGCCCGGGCCGTGGTGACCGCGGCGCGGGCGGCCGACAGGCTGACGCCGTGGGTCACCGAGGACGGCGCGCGCTGGGCGGTGAGCTTCCGACCGCTGCTGCCGCACGAGTCCGGCTGCGCCGACCTCACCGGCTGAGCCAGGGGGTCGGCACGGGGTCGGGGTCAGACCGTGACCGGCGGAGGCCGCCGTCGACCCCGTCCTGCTCACCCCTCGCACGCTCGGGCGAGCCTCAGGACGGGCCTGGGGCAGGGGCCCTCAATCCGTCCAGACCGGGTGCCGCTTCTCCAGGAACGAGCTCATCCCCTCCCGGGCACCGTCCAACTGGCTGGCCGAGGCCATCACCTCGACGGCGATGCCGTAGGCGTCCCGTTCGGGCCGGTCCAGCTGGGCGTACATGGTCTGCTTGCCCCACGCCTTGCTCGCCCGCGAACCGCGGGTCGCCCGGGCCAGCAGGTGGCGCACCGCGTCGTCCAGGTCGGCGTCGGGCACGACCCGGTTGACCAGCCCCCAGTCCAGCGCCGTCCGTGCGTCGATGACGTCCCCGGTCAGGGCGAGCTCCATGGCGCGCTTGCGCCCGACGCTGCGGGCGATGGCGACCATCGGCGTGTGGCAGAACCAGCCCCCCTTGCCGCCGGGAGCGGCGAACCCGGCCGACTCGGCCGCCACGGCCAGGTCGCAGGAGGCCACCAGCTGGCAGCCGGCCGCGGTGGCCAGCGCGTGCACCCGGGCGACCACGACCTGCGGCACCGACTGGACGGTCTCCATCAGCTCGGCGCACAGCAGCAGCAGGCTGCGCACCTCGGCCACCGGGCGGCCGACGACGTCGGCGAAGTCGTGTCCGGCGCTGAACACCGGGCCCTCCCCGGCCAGCACGAGGCCGGTCGCGTCGGTCCCGCCGGCCGCGGTGACCGCGGCGAGCAGCTGGGTCAGGTGCTCCCGGGACAGCGCGTTGCGCTTGGGGCCCCTCGTCATCGTGATGCAGATCGTGTCGGCCGAACGCTCGACCCGGGGCGCCCCGGGGGTCTGGTCCATGCGTCGACCCCACCATGCCGCCGCGCCACGGGCAACGGGCCCGGCTCCGTGCGGCGGGGGAAGCCCGCCGCGCGTCCGGTGACCCGGACCGTCTCCACCCAGGGCTGGCGTGACGTCGCCTTCCTGCGCTGGGCGGTCGACCCGGCTGTCGTCGCGCCGCTGCTACCGGCCGGCACGGTGCCCGACGTCCACGACGGCGCCGCCTGCGTCGGGCTCGTCCCGTCCCGGATGCGCCGGGTGGGCCTGCTGCGCACCCCGGGGCTTCCCTGGGTCGGCTCCTTCGCCGAGACCGACGTGCGGCTCTCCCCGGTCGACGCGCAGGGCCGGCGCAGTGTCGACGTCCGGCCCTGACCTGCGCCGACCTCGACGACCAGCGCCGGGCCGGTCGTGCGGTGGCACACTCGACGGCGATGCCGGCCCGCGCCGGCCCGCTGCCCCGGGGAGGTCCGCGTGCCGATCGACGCCGGGAGCCTGCACTACGCCGTCGGGCCGGTCATCGCCGCGATCATGATGGGCCTGATCGCCCTGTTCCTGCGCTGGGCGTTCAGCTCGGAGGGTGCCGCGACCCCGTGGCGGAGCGGCTCGGCCCGCGACGGTCTGCTCACGCCGGTCGCCACGCTCTCCCGCCGCGAGTCCGCGCTGGCCCTGCGGGCCGTGCTGTCCGACGCCGGGATCCGGTCCACGCTGCGCGAGCCGGCACCGCACCGCACCGACGTGCTGGTGTTCCCCGAGGACGCGGCGCGCGCCCGGGCGCTGGCCATGTCGTTCCGCGGCAGTTGACCGCTCGGCGGAGGCGAGACCACGCCTCCGGTCGACGTTCAGTCCGGGCGCTCGGTCCGTTCGATGGTGACCCCGAGGCCGCGCAGCTGTTCGACGAAGTCGGGGTAGCCGCGGTCGATGTGCCGGACGTCCTGCACGTCGGTCACCCCGTCGGAGAGCAGCCCGGCGAGCACCAGCCCCGCGCCGGCCCGGATGTCGGTGGCCAGCACCGGTGCGCTGGACAGCCGCTCCCGGCCACGGACGACGGCATGGTGCCCGTCGATCCGCACGTCGGCGCCCAGCCGGACCAGCTCGTTGACGAACATGAAGCGGCCCTCGAACACGTTCTCGGTGATCAACGCCGTCCCGGTGGACACCGCGGCCAGCGCGACCGCCATCGGCTGCAGATCGGTCGGGAAGCCCGGGAAGGGCAGGGTCACGACGTCGACGCCGCGCGGCCGCTCGGTCATCGCCACGCGGACGCCGTCCGGGACCACCTGGACCGTCGCCCCGGCGGTGACCAGCTTGTCCAGCGGCACGGTCAGGTGGTCGGCCACCGCGCGCTCGATGACGACGTCCCCGCGGGTCATGACCGCCCCGATCGCCCAGGTGCCCGCCACGATGCGGTCCGGCACGGTGGTGTACTCGACCGGCTGCAGTCCTGCCACGCCGTGGACCGTGATGGTCGAGGACCCGGCGCCCTCGATCCGGGCGCCCATCGCGGTGAGCATCCGGCACAGGTCGGTGATCTCCGGCTCGCGGGCGGCGTTGTCGACGACCGTGGTGCCCTCGGCGAGCACCGCGGCCATGACCAGGTTCTCCGTCGCCCCGACCGAGGGGAAGTCCAGCCAGATCGAGGTGCCGACCAGCTTGGGCGCCGTCGCGATCAGGAAGCCGTGCTCGTTGACCACGGTGGCACCCAGCCGTTCGAGGCCGGCGATGTGCATGTCCAGACCTCGCGAGCCGATCGCGTCACCGCCGGGCAGGGCCACCTTCGCCGTCCCGCAGCGGGCCACCAGCGGGCCCAGCACGCTGATCGACGCGCGCATCCGGCGGACCAGGTCGTAGTCGGTCTCGCTGGAGGGCTGCTCCGGGACGTCGATGTGCACCCGGCCACCCCCGCCGCTGCCGGCCGGATAGCGCTCGAAGCTCACGCCACAGCCCAGCCGGCGCAGCACCTCGCTCATGATCTCGACGTCGAGGATGTCGGGAACCTCGTCGAGCGTCGTCCGTCCGGAGGCGAGCAGCGCCGCAGCCATGAGCTTCAGTGCGCTGTTCTTCGCCCCCGTGACCCGCACCCGCCCCTGCAGCGACGTCCCACCGGTCACCGAGAAGCAGTCCACCAGGGCCATCCTACGGTGGGCCCGGTGCGGGGTCCCACCGCGAGCTCGCGAGGGGTGGGGCACAGCGGGACCCTTCTTCTAGGCTCAGCGTCATGACCGTCCGGCTGACCCGCATCTACACGAGGACCGGGGACGCCGGCCAGACGCACCTGGGCGACATGAGCCGGGTGCCCAAGACCGATCCCCGGCTGGCCGCCTACGCCGACGTCGACGAGACCAACAGCGTGCTGGGTCTCGCCGTCGCACTCGGCGCTCCCTCTCCGGAGCTGGCCGCCCTGCTGAGCAGCGTGCAGAACGACCTCTTCGACGTGGGGGCCGACCTCTCCACCCCGGTGACCGAGCAGCCGGCGCACCCGCCGCTGCGGATCACCGCCGGGTACACCGAGCGGCTGGAGGCGGCCTGCGATGCCGCCAACGAGCAGTTGCCCGCGCTGACGTCGTTCGTGCTGCCCGGCGGCACCCCGCTGGCGGCGTTGCTGCACCAGGCCCGCACGGTCGCCCGCCGCGCCGAGCGCAGCGTGTGGGCGCTGCTCGACGCCGACCCGGAGCGCACCAACCCCGAAACCGCCCGCTACCTCAACCGGCTCTCCGACCTGCTGTTCATCCTGAGCCGGACGGCCAACCCCGACGGCGACGTGCTCTGGGAGCCCGGCGCCCACAGCGGCGTCCACGCGCAACGATCCGCCCGCGGCGAGCGCTAGCTGACCGGCCCCGCTGCGGGAGCCTGCCCCGGGCCTGCGGGGGGTGGGGGGCAGCGGGGTCCCTTCACCTGTCGACCGGCGGGGCCGACTCGATCCAGGACAGGAACCCGGTCACCGTCGAGAGGTCCATGGCCAGCTCCTGCGGACCGGCACCGGTGCGACAGGTCAGCACGACGCTCTCGGCAGGCAGGGACAGGTCGCCGGGGTTCGCCCGTCGCCGCGCGTCCACCTGGAACTCCGAACGGCGCAGCCGCTGGTTGGGCCGGACCGAGAGCGAGAGCCCGCGGTACCAGAGCAGCTCGTCACCGGAGTACCAGGCCACGCCCACCGACCAGCGCGGTGCATCCGCCGGCCGCAGCCACATGGTGACCGCGCCCAAGCCGGACAGCAGGAACCGGCGGCGGAGGAAGAAGGCCGCGAACAACGCGACCACCAGCACCCCGACGAGCACCAGGAGCACGGTGGTCATCGAGGCGACCGGGGTGGAGGCAGGACCGGTCGGGTCTCAGGCGTCCTGGCCGGCGGCCCGCAGCCGCGACTGCGCACGGCGAGCGGCCGCGAGGGCGTCCGGCTCGTCGCCCTCGGCCTCGGCGCGGCGGAGCGCCTCGCGGGCCCGCTCCACGTCGATCTCGCTGGCGATCTCGGCCGTCTCGGCGAGGATCGACACGCCCTTCTCGGTCACCGAGAGGAAGCCCCCGTGGGCGGCGACGACGAGTTCCTCACCCGACTCGGGACGGATCCGGACGACGCCACCAGGAGCCAGCTCGCCCAACAGGGGAGCATGCCCGGGCAGGACGCCGAGCTCACCCTCGGTCGTCCGGGCGATGACCATGGTGGCCTCACCGGACCAGATCATCCGCTCCACGGCCACGAGCTCGACCTGCAGGGTCGCCACGACACTCCTCGGGGTCCACCAGGCCGGCGGTACACCACCGGCAGGTGCGGGTCACCGGTCCAGCTGGACGCGGCGACGGGTCGTGCCCACTCTAGCCGGGGCACGGTGTCCCCCCGCCGGGCGCCCTGCCCGGAGCGGCCCCCTGCAGGGCCTCGCCGCCAGCGGCGAGCGGCGGGGGGCAGGGGGGGTCCCTGCTCAGGCGGCTCGGCGATGCAGCACCGTCCGGCGAGCCACCCGCGGCACGGGGTGCCGGACCGCGGGCGCGTGGGCCCAGCCGGGGTGTCGAGCCGCTCCCCATGGTCTCGACCGGCGCGCACGGAGGCCGGCTCCGGTCGGCGCCGACGTCGGTCCGCTCCTGCACCGACCCGCGGTGTCCGCCGTCCACGGTCGCTCATCCACGACGCGCCCACCGTCCGGACGCGCTGGGGTCAGCGATCGGCGCACCCGGCTGGGTACGTCGATGCCCGCCAGCGGATGCGGGATGCGCCGTTCCACGCCGACGGCCGGGCCCCTCCGTGGAGGGACCCGGCCGTCAGTGGCCCCCCTGCAGGGCAGGGGGTCCTTCGTCAGCCTTCAGTCCGGCTGCCCTGCGCAGCAGTGATCAGCTCTTCTTCAGCTTGTCGTAGTTCCGCTCGAGGTCCTCGAGCCCGCCGCACATGAAGAATGCCTGCTCGGGAACGTGGTCGTACTCGCCGGCAGCGACGGCCTTGAACGCCTGCAGCGTCTCCGAGAGCGGGACGTAGGAACCGGGCTGCCCGGTGAACGCCTCCGCCACGAACATGTTCTGCGACAGGAACCGCTCGATGCGACGGGCCCGGTTGACGGTGACCTTGTCCTCTTCACCGAGCTCGTCGATGCCCAGGATGGCGATGATGTCCTGCAGCTCCTGGTAGCGCTGCAGGATCCGCTGCACCTCGCGGGCG
>JAOPWO010000336.1 GCA_025965635.1 Modestobacter sp.
GCGGAGCCGGTGTCCGGCCCGGCGTCGCTGGCCGCGGCCCGGTTGCTGTCCCGGCTCGGCTCCTGCGCCGCGGGCCGCCAGAAGGCGCGGGTCCACACCCGGGCGATCGCCACCAGGGTGAGCAGGCTGGTCAGCACCCCACCGCCGACCAGGACGAGAGCCTGCCAGCTGCCCTCCGCGACGCCGGCCTGCAGCAGTCCCAGCTTCCCGATGAAGCCCGACAGCGGCGGGATGCCCGCCAGGTTCATCGCCGGCACGAAGAACAGCGCCGCCAGCAACGGCGAGGCCTTGGCCAGCCCGCCCAGCCGGTCGACCGACGTCGACCCGCCCTGCCGCTCGATCAGCCCGGCCACCAGGAACAGCGTGGTCTGGATGGCGATGTGGTGGGCGACGTAGAAGACGGCGCCGGCCAGGCCGGCCGTCGTCCCGAGCGCGATCCCGAAGACCATGTAGCCGATGTGGCTGACCAGGGTGAACGACAGGATCCGCCGGATGTCGGTCTGCGCGACCGCGCCGAGGATGCCGATCACCATGGTCGCGAGGGCCGCCCACATGAGCACGTCGTCGAGCGCTCCGCCGGGGAACAACAGCGTCTGGGTGCGGATGATGGCGTACACGCCGACCTTGGTGAGCAGACCGGCGAACACCGCGGTGACCGGCGCCGGAGCGGTCGGGTAGCTGTCGGGCAGCCAGGCCGACAGCGGGAACACCGCGGCCTTGATGCAGAACGCGATGAGCAGCAGCGACTGCAGCAGCAGCTGCGTGCCCTCGGGCAGCGCGGCGAGCCGGACGGCGAGCTGTGCCATGTTGACCGTGCCGGTCGAGGCGTACACCAGCGCGATCGCGGCGAGGAACAGCAGCGAGCTGAGCAGGCTGACGACGATGTACGTGATCCCGGCGCGGATGCGGGGTGCCGAGCCGCCCAGGGTCAGCAGCACGTAGCTGGCGGTCAGCAGGATCTCGAAGCCGACGTAGAGGTTGAACAGGTCCCCGGCCAGGAAGGCGTTGCTCACGCCGGCGATGAGCACCAGGAACGTCGGGTGGAAGATCGACAGCGGCGTCTCCTCGTCGCCGTCGGCCGAGCCCTGGCCGACGGCGAACACCAGGACGCCGAGGGCGACCGTGCTGGCGACCACCAGCATCAGCGCGGACAGCCGGTCGACCACCAGCACGATGCCCAGCGGCACCGGCCAACCGCCGACGGACACCGCCTCGGCGCCGTTCGCGTCGGCCAGCAGCAGCAGCGCCACCGAGACGGCGAGCACTGCGGACAGCACGACCAGGCTCAGCGTGCGCTGGACGCGCGGGTGCCGGCCGACGAGCAGGGCGCCGGCCGCGCCGAGCAGCGGGAGCAGCACCGGCAGGGGGGTGAGGACGCTGGTCACGAGCGGCTCCGCTGGGTCGGGGGCAGCTCGACATCGTCGGAGGCGATGCCCCGGTAGAGCTGCTCGAGCCGCTGCTCCACCTCCTGATCGGAGACCAGGCTGTCGGCGTGCGCGGCCGGCCGGTCATCGGGGGCGAGGTCGTCGGGGTCGAGGTCGTCGGCGTCCATCGCGTCGCGCGCGGCGACCCGGCGGTCCTCCTCGTCGATGCCCACCACCTCCTGACGCACCAGCCGCCAGGAGCGGTAGATCATCGCGAGGAGGAAGGCGGAGATGCCGAAGGTGATCACGATCGCGGTGAGCACGAAGGCCTGCGGCAGCGGATCGCTCATCTCGTCGGGCTCGGCGACGCCGAGGATCGGCGCCAGCCCGGCCGCGCCGCCGCTGGACAGCAGCAGCAGGTTGGTGGCGTTGCCGAGCAGCAGGAAGCCCAGCAGCACCCGGGTGAGACTGCGGTCCAGCAGCAGGTAGACGCCGGCGGCGTAGAGCCCGCCGATGATCACCGGCAGGACGACGGTGGGGGTCATCGCACGATCACCTCGTCGGGAGCGGAGTCGATCGGGTCGTCCTCGTCGACCTGGCGGTCCAGCTCGGCGCCCAGGCTGCGCAGCACGTCGAGGACCAGCCCGACGACGATCAGGTACACCCCGACGTCGAAGAACAGCGAGGTCACCAGCTTCACGTCGCCCAGGACCGGCAGCGTGGTCTGCAGGATCGCCGTCTGCAGCACCTCGGCGCCCAGCGCCAGCCCGACCACGCCGGTGCCGCCGGCGAACAGCAGCCCGGCCCCGAGCAGCAGGCCGGGGTCGACCGGCGCGGCCTCACCGAGCTCGTACCGGCCACCGGCCAGGTACCGCAGCACCAGCGCCAGCCCGGCCACCAGGCCGCCGGCGAAACCGCCGCCGGGCTCGTTGTGCCCGGTGAACAGCAGGTAGAGCGAGAAGACGACGATCGTGTGGAACAGCACGCGGGTGACGACCTCGAGCACCACCGACCGGCGCTGCGGCGGGAGCAGGTCGCTGGCGGCCAGCCACCGGTTGCGCGGTGCCCACCGGGCGGGGGCCGGGGTCGTCTCCGCCTGGTCACCGGCGCGCTCGACGGCGCCGGTGCGGCGGCGCAGGAAGACCAGGCTCGCCACCCCGGTGGCCGCGACGACGAGCAGCGAGATCTCGCCGAGGGTGTCCCAGGCGCGGATGTCGACCAAGGTGACGTTGACGATGTTCTGTCCGCCACCGAACGCGTAGGCCTCCTCCGGGTAGTCGACCGACACCGGCTCCGCGGTCCGCGCCGCCAGCGTCACCGCACCGACGGCGCCCATGAACACCCCGACCAACCCGGCGACCACCCCGCGGAAGGCGCGCTCCCGCGGGCGGTGCCGCTCGGTGATGTCCTTGGGCAGCTTGCGCAGCACCAGCACGAAGGTGACCAGCGTCAGCGTCTCGACCAGGAACTGGGTCAGGGCGAGGTCCGGCGCGCCCTGGAGGATGAACAGCACCGCCAGCGCGTAGCCCGTGACGCCGACGACCAGCACGGCCGACAGCCGCTGCCGGATCCGGATGGCGAGGAAGGCGGCTATCAGCGCAGCGGCCCCGACCAGCGCCTGGATCGGGGAGTCCCAGGCCCGCCACTCCCCCGGCCACGGGGCGTGGAACACCAGCACGGAGCCGGGGAGAGCGAGGACGACGACCAGGATGGTGCCCAGGTAGGCGGGCAGCGAGCCGCGCTGGGTGGTGCCGGTGACCAGCACCGACAGCCGGTCCAGGGCCTGCATGGTGTTCCAGTAGCCCTCGTCGGCCGACGCGCCCACCGCCAGCCGCAACTGCAACCGGGTGACCCGGGCCCGGAACACGAACAGCGCCACGCCGCCGACCACGGTCAGCGCGGACAGGCCCAGGGCCGGCTGCAGGCCGTGCCACAGCGCCAGGTGCTCTGCTTCCTCGGCGATCAGCGGCAGCGTCCCGGCGTAGCCGGCGACCACCGGGTCGAGCAGGGGGCTGGCCACGCCGGCGACCAGGCCGCTGAACGCGAGCAGGGCCGGAGCGGCGAGGAACAGCGCGCCGGGCGGGTGGACCAGCTGCGCCGGCTCGGTCGCGGGCAGGCCGGGCTTGCGGGCGAAGGCACCCCACAGGAAGCGGGCGGAGTACGCCGCGGTGAGCACCGATCCGGCGACCAGACCGACGAGCACGACGACGGCGGTGGCGCGGTCGGGCAGCCCGCCCTCCCAGAGCGCGGTGAAGGCCGCCTCCTTGCCGACGAAACCGAGCAACGGCGGCAGGCCGGCCATCGACGCGGCGGCCAGCGTGCCGATCCCCGCCAGCACGGGCAGCCGGCGGCCCAGGCCGGAGAGCCGGCGCAGGTCGCGGACACCGGTCGAGTGGTCGATCACCCCGACGGTGAGGAACAGCGTGGACTTGAACAGGGCGTGCGCGATGACCATCGCCAGCCCGGCGGCGGCCATCTCCCGGCTGCCCGCGCCCACCAGCACGATCAGGAAGCCGAGCTGGCTGACGGTGCCGAAGGCCAGCAGCAGCTTGAGGTCGTTCTGCCGCAGCGCCCGGTAGCCGCCGACCAGCATGGTGGCCACGCCGAGGCCGAGCACGATCGGCCGCCACCCGGGGACGTCGGCCAGACCGGGGGCCAGCCGGGCGACCAGGTAGATGCCGCCCTTCACCATCGCCGCGGCGTGCAGATAGGCGCTGACCGGTGTCGGTGCCTCCATCGCGGCCGGCAGCCAGAAGTGGAAGGGCACCATCGCCGACTTGGTGATCGCCCCGATCAGCACCAGCACCGTGCCGGCGACCACCAGCGGGCCGCTGCCGGGGTCGGCAACGACCTCCGACAACAGGTAGCTGCCGCTGGACTCACCGAGCAGGATCAGCCCGACCAGCATGGCCAGCCCGCCGGCGGTGGTGAGCACCAGCGCCTGGCTGGCCGCCCGTCGGCCGGCCAGCCGTGAGCCCGACCCGCCGATGAGCAGGAACGAGAAGACGGTGGTGAGCTCCCAGAACACGTAGAGCAGGAGCATGTCATCGGCCAGGACCAGCCCGAGCATGGAGCCGGCGAACGCGGTGAGGCTGGCGGCGAACCGGCCCATGCCCTCGTCGTCG
>JAOPWO010000091.1 GCA_025965635.1 Modestobacter sp.
CGCTGCGGCCCTGGTCGGGCTGGCGGCCGGGCTGCGGGCCGCCGGCTCGGCGGTGGCCGCGGTGTCCGGTGCCGCGTCGGACGAGCGGCTCTGCTCGGTCGACGAGCTCGGCGATGTCGCCGACCCGGTGGTGGTCACCACCGACGACGGCAGCGCCGGACGACGGGGTCGGGTCACCGACGCCGTCGCCGAGCTCGTGGGCGGCGTCGGGGTGGTCTACGCCTGCGGACCGATGGGGATGCTGCGGGCGGTCAGCGAGCTGGCCACCGCGGCCGGCGTCCCCGCCTACGTGGCCGTGGAGGAGTCGATGGCCTGCGGGATCGGGGTGTGCATGACCTGCGTGCTGCCGGTTGTCGGGGCCGACGGGCGGACCCGGCTCTCCCGGTCCTGCGTCGAGGGCCCGGTGTTCGGCGGCGACCGGGTCCGGTTCGCCGACGTCGGCAGCCTGACCTGGGACGTCGTCGGCGCGGACGCGATGGGGGTGGTGGCACCGTGAGCGCGCTGGACACCCGGGTCGAGATGTCGACCAGGCTGGGCAGCGCGCCGCTGGTCAGCCCGGTCCTCACCGCCTCGGGCTGCTCCGCGTTCGGCCGGGAGCTCGAGCCGTTCTTCGACCTGCGCTCGATCGGCGCGGTGGTCACCAAGTCGGTGCAGCTGCGCACCCGTTCCGGGCGACCGACGCCGCGGATGGCCGAGACGCCGAGCGGGATGCTGAACTCGATCGGCCTGCAGGGGCCGGGCATCGACGGGCTGCTCGCCGACGACCTGCCCTGGCTGGCCGGACGCGGCGTGCCCGCGCTCGTGTCGATCGCCGGCACCCGGGTCGAGGACTTCGCCGAACTCGCCACCCGGCTCCGCGGGGTGCCGGGTGTGCTCGGGCTGGAGGTCAACATCTCCTGCCCCAACGTCGAGAGCCGCGGCGAGGTGTTCGCCTGCGACCCGGTCGCCGCCGCGGACGTGGTCGCCGCGGTGCGCGCGGCAGCCGACCCGGCCCAGCCGGTGTACGCCAAGCTCAGCCCGGACGTGACCGACATCGTCGCGGTGGCCCGCTCGGTCGCGGACGCCGGCGCCGACGGCCTGTCGATGATCAACACCCTGCTCGGGCTGGTGATCGACCCGGACACCATGCGGCCGGTGCTCGGCGGGGTCACCGGCGGGCTCTCCGGCCCGGCGATCCGCCCGGTGGCGCTGCGCTGCGTGTGGCAGGTGCACCAGGCGCTGCCCGAGGTGCCGATCCTCGGTATGGGCGGCATCCGCACCGGGCTGGACGCGCTGCAGTTCGTGCTCGCCGGCGCCAGCGCCGTCTCGGTGGGCACCGCGGTGTTCAACGACCCCTCCGCGCCCGCCCGGGTCCACACCGAACTCGCCGCCGCGCTGGCCGAGCGGGGCTTCGCCCGGCTCGCCGACGCGGTCGGGCACGCGCACCGGCCGGCCGGGTCGTGAGCGCGCCGTTCGGCGAGCGGCTGGCCGATGCGGTGGCCGCACGGGGGCCGCTGTGCGTGGGCATCGACCCGCACGCGCCGCTGCTGGCCGCCTGGGGGCTCACCGACGACCCGGCGGGCCTGGCCCGGTTCACCGACACGGTGGTCGATGCCCTGGCCGGGCACGTCGCCGTCCTCAAGCCCCAACTCGCCTTCTACGAGCGGCACGGTTCCCGCGGGCTGGCCGTGCTGGAGGAGGCCGTCGCCCGGGCCCGGGCCGCCGGCGCGCTGGTCCTGCTGGACGCCAAACGTGGCGACATCGGCTCCACCATGGATGCCTACGCCGACTACCTGCGACCCGAGCACCCGCTGGCCGTCGACGCGATGACCGTCAGCCCGTTCCTCGGCCCGGGCTCGCTGCAGCCGGCCGTCGACACCGCCCGGCTGACCGGCGGCGGGCTGTTCGTGCTGGCCCGCACGTCCAACCCGGACGCCGGCACGCTCCAGCACGCCCTGGTGGGGGAGCGGAGCGCCGCCCAGGTGGTGGTGGACACCGTCCGGGGCTGGAACACCCCCGGCTGGGTGGTGGGCGACCCGCTGCCCGACATGGGGGCGGTGCGGGATCTGCAGAGCCGCTGGGGCCCCACGACCGGCTCGTTCGGCGTCGTGGTCGGGGCGACCCTCCGCGACCTCGACGTGGACCTCGACGGGCTCGGTGGGCCGGTGCTGGCCCCAGGCCTCGGTGCCCAGGGCGGTTCGGTGGCCGACCTGCGCCGGCTGTTCGGTGCCGGGACGGCCGTCGTCCCGACCGTGTCACGGGACGTGCTGGGCGCCGGGCCCACCTCGGGGGCGCTGCGCGCGGCCGCCGACCGGTGGACGGCGGAGCTCACCGGCTGAGCCGGGCCCTGACGCACCCGCGATGGCGGGACGGCGACGAGCCGGTGACCTGCAGTTGCGCCACCCGGGGCGGAAGGTGGCGGAACCGTCCGGTCCGGCGTGTCGCCGGTGCAGCACACCGCTCCGGCGCAGATGACACGGGGTACCGCGTGACCTGCCCGTTCGCAGGAACTAGGTTGGCGCCAGGCCCGAGGTCCGGGCCGCACCGCGCACCACCCCAGACCAGCACACCGCGCCGGCGACTCGCCGACATGAGATTGATTGGGTTGCTCCGTGCCCCTTCCTGAGTTGTCTCCCGAACAGCGCGCCGCCGCCCTGGAGAAGGCCGCCGCGGCCCGCAAGGCCCGCGCCGAGCTCCGCGAGAAGCTGAAGACCAAGGGCACCACCGTCGGTGACGTGCTCAAGCAGGGCGAGAGCGACGAGGTCATCGGCAAGATGCGCGTCTCCGCCGTCCTGGAGTCCCTCCCCGGCGTCGGCAAGGCCCGGGCCGCCAAGATCATGGAGCGGCTCGAGATCTCGCCGACCCGCCGGGTCCGGGGGCTGGGGGCCAACCAGCGCAAGGCGCTGGAGGCCGAGTTCGCCGGCGAGGTCGTCGAGCCCTGAGCCCGGTCCCGACCCCGACCAGCACCAGCTCCCCGAGGACGGCGAGAGTGGCGCGGCCGCCTGCCCGTCTGACGGTGCTGTCGGGGCCCTCGGGCGTCGGGAAGGGCACGGTCGTGGCGGAGGTCCGGCGCCGGCACCCGGAGGTCTGGGTGTCGGTGTCGGTCACCACCCGGAAGCCGCGCCCCGGCGAGGTGGACGGCGAGCACTACCACTTCGTCGACGGCGAGTACTTCGACTGGCTGATCGCCAACGACGGCCTGCTCGAGTGGGCCGAGTACGCCGGCAACCGTTACGGGACGCCGGCGGCCCCGGTGCAGGAACAGCTCATCTCGGGGTCGCCGGCGTTGCTGGAGATCGAGCTGCAGGGTGCCCGCCAGGTCCGCGCCCGTGCGCCGGAGGCCCAGCTGGTCTTCCTGGCCCCGCCGTCCTGGGCCGAGCTGGTCAGCCGGCTGGCCGGGCGGGGCACCGAGCACCCGGAGGTCCAGGAGCGCCGGCTGGCCCTCGCGCAGGCCGAGCTGGACGCCGCGGGGGAGTTCGACGTCGTCGTCGTCAACGACGACGTGGCCCGGGCTGCAGATGAGTTGGTAGGCTTGTTGACTGCGCCTCCGCCCGCCGGTCCCTGACCGCTGCCGAGGGCGCACCCGAGGCGACCGTGCGGACTCGATCCGCCGCCCGCCCGCACACCGAGTTGAGGAGCACGCCCGCCCGTGTCCGGAGTCGCACCCGCCCCTGAGGGCATCACCAACCCGCCCATCGACGAGCTGCTCGAGCGCACCAGCAGCAAGTACGGGCTGGTGATCTACGCCGCCAAGCGCGCGCGGCAGATCAACGCCTACTACAGCCAGCTCTCCGAGGGCCTGCTGGAGTACGTCGGCCCGCTGGTCGACACCGCACCGCAGGAGAAGCCCCTCTCGATCGCGCTGCGCGAGATCAACGAGGGCCTGCTCACCCACACCGCCGGCGAGAACTGAGGACGGGCCCCCTTGCCCCCCGACGCTCGCAAGCTCGCGGCGGGGCCCTGCAGGGGGGCCTGACACCCCAGGAGTGATGACCGAGCACCCGGCCGCGGCCGGGTGCTTCGTCCTTTCCGGGCCCCGGCGTGGAAGATCGTGCCCATGAGCCGGATCGTGCTGGGGGTGGGCGGCGGCGTCGCCGCCTACAAGTCCGCGCTGCTGCTGCGCGCGCTCACCGAGGCCGGGCACGACGTCCGCGTCGTGCCGACGGCCTCCGCGCTGCGCTTCGTCGGCGCGGCGACCTTCGAGGCGCTGAGCGGGAACCCGGTCAGCACCGAGGTGTGGGACGACGTCCCCGAGGTCGCGCACGTCCGGATCGGCCAGACCGCCGACCTGGTCGTGGTCTGCCCGGCCACCGCCGACCTGCTGGCCCGGGCGGCGGCCGGCCGTGCCGACGACGTGCTCACCGCCACCCTGCTCACCGCACACTGCCCGGTGGTCTTCGTGCCGGCCATGCACACCGAGAGGTGGCTGCACCCGGCCACCCAGGACAACGTCGCGACCCTGCGCCGCCGCGGCGCCGTCGTCCTCCCGCCGGCGGTGGGGCGCCTGACCGGCCCCGACTCCGGCCCCGGCCGGCTGCCGGAGCCGGCCGACATCGCCGCTCTCGCGACGGTCGTGCTCCACCACGGTGCCGCCGCGCTCGCGCACGACCTGACCGGACGCCGGGTCGTGATCAGCGCGGGCGGGACCCGCGAGCCGCTGGATCCGGTTCGCTACCTGGGCAACCGGTCCTCGGGCAAGCAGGGCTGGGCCCTGGCGCGGGTGGCCGCCGCCCGTGGCGCCGATGTCGTGATCGTCGGCGCCAACGTCGACCTGCCGGCCCCGTTCGGGGTCCGCGTCGTCCCGGTCGGCACGGCGGAGGAACTGCGCACGGCAATGGTGGCCGAGGCCCAGGAGGCCGACGTCGTCGTCATGGCCGCCGCGGTCGCCGACTTCCGCCCGGAGTCCGTCGCCGACGCCAAGCTCAAGAAGGGGTCGGCGGCCGAGCCCTCCGCCATCACGCTGGTCCGCAATCCCGACGTCCT
>JAOPWO010000382.1 GCA_025965635.1 Modestobacter sp.
GCTGCTCGAGCACCTCGGCGGCCACGGTGGCCTGCCCCGCGACGGTGGACAGCGCGTCGAAGGCCGGCACGAGCGTCGCGCCGGTGGTCGCGGCGTGCGCGGCTGCGGCGGCCGCCGCGTCGTCGTAGGTGTCGCCGTGGACGACCAGCTCGACCATGTCCCCGCCGAGGGCGGCGATCCGCTGCCGCTTCTGCCGCGGCGTCGTCCCCGGCACGAAGACCTGCCCCCGGACGCCGAGCACGCGGCAGGCGTAGGCCACCCCCTGCCCGTGGTTGCCGGCGCTCGCGGTCACCGCACCGGCGGCCCGGCCGGCGGCATCGAGGCGGCTGATCGTGTTGTAGGCACCACGGACCTTGTACGAGCGGCCGACCTGCAGGTCCTCCCGCTTGAACCAGACCGCGGCACCGGTCAGCCCGGACAGCCGGGCGTTCCGCTGCAGGGGCGTGCGCTCGGCCACCCCGGCCAGCCGGCGCGCGGCCTCGGCGACCTCGGCGGAGAAGGCCGTGCGGGTCAACGGGGTGCGCAGGTCGGTCACGGCCACCATCCTGCCTCGGCCGCCGGTCCGCGCTGCTCGGCGGGATGGGAGGTCCTGGGCTGGAAGGGCGCTGGTCGGCGGCCGGCGGTGGTGTGCCCGGTGGTGACAGGGCACCTGCCGGCGCAGTCGGTCGTCCCTCCGCAGGCGTAGGGGACGACGTGGCCGAGGTCAGCCGGCCGCGGACTCAGATGCCCCGGTACGGCCCGCGGGTGGCCTCCTTCCCCGGCACCGGGGCGAACACGTTCCCGGTGGTCTCCGGTACGGAGTCGCGGGACATCCCGAAGACCTTGAGCAGCGGGCCGACGAGCGCGTCGAACACCGGCGGGAAGAGCCGGAACCCGGCGATGATCAGCGGGTTGGTGAACCCGGACTGCTTGAGCCGCCGCGGGTCGGCCACTCGGTCGACGATCGCCCGGGCCACCCGCTCAGGGGTGTACACCGGCGGCGGCGGGTGCCCGGTGTGGCCCAGCACGGTGGCCGCCTGGCTGTAGATCGGGGTGGTGGTGCCGCCCGGGGCGACGGCGGACACGTGCACGTCCGGCAGCTCCCGCAGCTCCTGCTGCAGAGTCCGGATCATGCCCAGCTGGCCCCACTTGGCGGCCACGTAGGCGCCCATCGTGGGCGCGGTGATCGAGGCGAGCAGCGAACTGACCACGATCATCGACCCGCGCTGCTGCCGGCGGAACACCGGCAGCACCGCTCCGACCACGTTGTTCGTGCCGTGCAGCGCGGTGTCCACGACCCGCTCGAACACGTCGGGGTCGAGGTCCTCCAGCCGGCCGTAGGCCATCACGGTCGCCGAGTGGACCACGACGTCCAGCCGGCCGAACGTGCCGGTCGCGGTGTCGACGGCGGCCTGCAGGCCGGTGCGGTCCAGCACGTCGACCGGCGCGACCTCGACGGCCTTCGCGCCGGCTGCCCGGCACTCGGCCGCGGCGGCCTCCAGGGTCGACTCGCTGCGAGCCACCAGGACGAGGGAGGCCCCGCGCCGGGCGAAGAGCACGGCGGTCGCCCGGCCGATGCCGCTCGAGGCGCCGGTGACCAGGACGACCTCGCCGCTGCCGGGGGCCGAGGAGGTGCCGGGGGTGGTGCCCGAGGTGCCGGTGGTCGGGGTGGTCGGCGGGGTCGCCGTCTGGTCAGCCGTCACCCCGACCTGCTACCCAGGGTGGCCCAGGTCACGCCCCCCGCGGACCAACGGCTGGAACTGCGGGCTGTGCGGCGTCGGGATCCCGCCGCTACGGTCGGCGGCGACGGTCCGCTCAGGGCCCACCGGCACGAGAGGACGTCACCCGTGTTCGAGAAGGTCCTGGTCGCCAATCGCGGTGAGATCGCCGTCCGCGCGTTCCGCGCTGCCTACGAGCTGGGGGCGGGGACGGTGGCGGTGTTCCCGCACGAGGACCGCAACTCGGTGCACCGGTTGAAGGCCGACGAGAGCTACGAGATCGGCGAGCCGGGGCACCCGGTCCGCACCTACCTCGACGTCGGCGAGATCGTCCGGGCCGCGCAGCGGGCCGACGCCGACGCCGTCTACCCCGGGTACGGGTTCCTGTCGGAGAACCCCGACCTCGCCGAGGCCTGCGACCGGGCGGGGATCACCTTCGTCGGCCCGTCGGCGGAGGTGCTGCGACTGACCGGCAACAAGGCCCGGGCGATCGCCGCGGCCCGCGAGGCCGGGCTGCCGGTGCTGGCCTCCTCCGAGCCGACCGACGACGTCGACGCGCTGCTGGCCGCGGCGGAGTCGATGGAGTACCCGGTGTTCGTGAAGGCCGTGGCCGGTGGTGGCGGCCGGGGCATGCGCAAGGTCGACCAGCCCGGCGCGCTGCGCGGCTCGATCGAGGCGGCCATGCGTGAGGCGGAGTCGGCCTTCGGCGACTCCACGGTGTTCATCGAGCAGGCGGTGGTCGACCCGCGGCACATCGAGGTGCAGATCCTGGCCGACGGTGCCGGGAACGTCATCCACCTCTACGAGCGGGACTGCTCGGTGCAGCGCCGGCACCAGAAGGTGATCGAGTTGGCGCCCGCGCCGAACCTGGACCCGGCGCTGCGCGAGCAGATCTGCGCCGACGCGGTCGCGTTCGCCCGGGCGATCGGCTACAGCTGCGCGGGCACGGTCGAGTTCCTGGTCGACGCGCAGGGCCGGCACGTGTTCATCGAGATGAACCCGCGGATCCAGGTCGAGCACACGGTCACCGAGGAGGTCACCGACGTCGACCTGGTCAGCAGCCAGCTGCGGATCGCGGCGGGGGAGACCCTGGCCGACCTGGGCCTCACCCAGGACTCGATCGTGCTGCGCGGCGCCGCGCTGCAGTGCCGGATCACCACCGAGGACCCGGCCAACGGGTTCCGCCCCGACACCGGCCGGATCACCGCCTACCGCTCCCCGGGCGGGGCCGGGGTGCGGTTGGACGGCGGCACGGCACTGGGTGCGGAGGTGGCCGCGCACTTCGACTCGCTGCTGGTCAAGCTGACCTGCCGTGGCCGCGACTTCGGCATCGCGGTGGCCCGGGCCCGCCGCGCGGTCGCCGAGTTCCGCATCCGTGGCGTGTCGACGAACATCCCGTTCCTGCAGGCGGTGCTGGACGACCCGGACTTCGCCGCGGGCCGGGTGACCACGTCGTTCATCGAGGAGCGCCCGCAGCTGCTCACCGCCCGCAGCTCGGCCGACCGGGGCACCCGGCTGCTCAGCTACCTGGCCGACGTGACGGTCAACCACCCGCACGGCGACCGCCCGCACCTGGTCAACCCCACCGAGAAGCTGCCGCGGGTCGACCTGGCGCTCGCCCCCGCCGACGGGTCCCGTGACCGGCTGCGCGAGCTGGGGCCGGAGCGGTTCGCCGCCGACCTGCGCGCGCAGACGGCGCTGGCGGTCACCGACACCACGTTCCGGGACGCCCACCAGTCGCTGCTGGCCACCCGGGTGCGCACCAAGGACCTGCTGGCCGTCGCCGGGCACCAGGCGCGGCTGCTGCCGGGCCTGCTGTCGATCGAGGCGTGGGGCGGGGCCACCTACGACGTGGCGCTGCGGTTCCTGGCCGAGGACCCCTGGGACCGGCTGGCCGCGCTGCGCGAGGCGGTGCCCAACGTGTGCCTGCAGATGCTGCTGCGCGGCCGGAACACCGTGGGGTACACCCCCTACCCCGAGCAGGTCACCACGACGTTCGTGGCCGAGGCGGCCCGTACCGGCATCGACGTCTTCCGGGTGTTCGACGCCCTCAACGACGTCAGCCAGATGCGGCCCGCGATCGATGCCGTCCGGGAGACCGGGACGGCGATCGCGGAGGTCGCGCTGTGCTACACCGCCGACCTGTCCGACCCAGGCGAGACCTTGTACGACCTGGACTACTACCTGCGGCTGGCCGAGCAGATCGTCGAGGCCGGTGCGCACGTGCTGGCGATCAAGGACATGGCCGGGCTGCTCCGCCCGCCGGCCGCCGGCACCCTGGTGTCCGCGCTGCGGGAGCGGTTCGACCTGCCGGTGCACCTGCACACCCACGACACCCCCGGCGGGCAGCTGGCCACCCTGATGGCGGCCTGGCAGGCCGGCGTGGACGCCGTCGACGGCGCATCGGCGGCGCTGGCCGGGACCACGTCGCAGCCGGCGTTGAGTTCCATCGTGGCCGCCACCGACCACACCGAGCGGGCCACCGGGCTGGACCTGCGTGCGGTCAACGACCTGGAGCCCTACTGGGAGGCCGTCCGGAGGGTGTACGCACCCTTCGAGTCCGGGCTGCCCGCCCCGACCGGGCGGGTCTACACCCACGAGATCCCCGGCGGGCAGCTGTCCAACCTGCGCCAGCAGGCGATCGCCCTGGGCCTGGGCCAGCGGTTCGAGGAGGTGGAGGCGATGTACGCCGCCACCGACCGGCTGCTGGGCCGGCTGGTGAAGGTCACGCCGTCTTCCAAGGTGGTCGGTGACCTCGCGCTGCAGCTGGTGGGCGCCGAGGTGTCGGTCGAGGACTTCGCCGCCGACCCCGGGAAGTTCGACCTGCCCGACTCCGTCGTCGGGTTCCTCCGCGGTGAGCTCGGCGACCCGCCCGGCGGCTGGCCCGAGCCCTTCCGCAGCAAGGCGCTGGAGGGTCGGCGGCCCGCCGAGCCACCGGCCGAGCTGTCCGACGAGGACCTGAGCGGGCTGGCGGAGGAGCCGCGGTCCACGCTGAACCGGCTGCTGTTCCCCGGCCCGACGAAGGAGTTCCTGACCCACCGGGAGTCCTACGGGGACACCTCGGTGCTGCCCAGCAAGGAGTTCCTCTACGGCCTGCGCCAAGGCGTCGAGCACTCCGTCGACCTGGAGCCCGGCGTCCGGCTGCTGATCGGCATCGAGGCCGTCTCCGACCCCGACGAGCGCGGCATGCGCACCGTCATGTGCTCGCTCAACGGCCAGCTGCGACCGGTCTCGGTCCGGGATCGGTCCGTCACGGCCGACGTGAAGGCCGCCGAGAAGGCCGATCGGGGCAACCCCGACCACGTCGCCGCACCGTTCGCCGGCGTGGTCAGCCTGACGGTCAGCGAGGGCGACGAGGTCCAGGCCGGCCAGCAGATCGCGACCATCGAGGCGATGAAGATGGAGGCCGGCATCACCGCACCACGGGCGGGCACCGTCGCCCGGGCCGCCATCAGCCCGGTGCAGCACGTCGAGGGTGGGGACCTGCTGGTCGTCCTGGGGTGACCTGCTGGACCACTGGAGATGGGGAGGCCCGTGAGCGCGCCGTCGCGGAGCACCAGCAGTGCCGGGACAGGCACGTTCGTCGCCCAGCTGTCGGCACCGCTCCGCCGGTTCCTGAGCACCGAGGCCGGCAGCGCCGGGCTGCTCGTCCTCGCCACGCTGGTGGCGCTGGGCTGGGCCAACTCGCCCTGGGGTGACAGCTACGACCGGGTGTGGCACACCACCTTCTCGCTGCAACTCGGGTCGGCCGGGATCACCGAGGACCTGCGGCACTGGGTCAACGACGGCCTGATGGTGTTCTTCTTCTTCCTGATCGGGATGGAGGTGCGCCGCGAGCTGTCGATGGGCGAGCTGACCCAGCGCAACCGGTTGTCCGTGCCGGGGCTCGCGGCCATCGCCGGGCTCGTCGTCCCGGCGCTCATCTACCTCGGCTTCAACGCCGGCGGGCCGGGGGCCCACGGGTGGGGCATCCCGATGGCCACCGACACGGCGTTCGTGCTCGGGGCGCTCGCCCTGGTCGGCCCGCGCTGCCCCACCCAGCTGCGGGTCTTCCTGCTCTCGCTGTCGGTGGTCGACGACATCGGCGCGCTCAGCGCGGTCGCCGTCTTCTACTCCGACGACCTCGACCTCGTCGCGCTGGGGATCGCGGCGCTGTGCGTGCTCGCCTTCGCCCTGCTCAGCCGGCTGCGGGTGTGGCGGGGGCCGGCGTACTTCGCCGTCGGCACCGTCATGTGGGTGGCCATGCACGCCTCGGGCGTGCACGCCACCATCGGCGGTGTCGTCCTGGGCCTGCTGGTCAGCGCCTATCCGCCGCGGCGGGCCGAGGTGGAGTCCGCCGGCGTGCTGGCCCGGGCGTTCCGGCAGGCGCCGGACCCGGAGCTGGCGCGCCGGGCCAAGCTGTCGGTCGAGCGGGCGATCTCGCCCAACGAGCGGATCGGCGCGCTGCTGGTGCCCTGGAGCGGGTACGTCGTCGTCCCGGTGTTCGCGCTGGCCAACGCGGGCGTGCGCTTCGACACCGACCTGCTGACCCGGTCGCTGAGCTCCCCGATCACCATCGGGGTCTTCGTCGGCCTGGTGGTGGGCAAGCTGCTCGGCATCGGGCTGGCCGCCACGCTGGCGGTGAAGCTGGGGCTCGGTGCGCTCCCGCCGGGGGTCGGGCTGCCTGCCGTGTGGGGCGGCGCGGCGCTTTCCGGCCTGGGCTTCACCGTCTCGCTGTTCGTCACCGACCTGGCCTTCGACGACCCGGTGCTGCGCGAGGAGGCGATGGTCGGCGTGCTGGCCGCCGCAGTGGTGGCGGCCGCGCTCGGGACCCTCTGGTTCTGGGCGCTCGGCCGCCGGGGCCCGCGGACGCCGACGGAGACACCCGTGCACCTGGACCCACCCGTCGACCCGGCGGTCGATCACGTCCGCGGACCGGCGGACGCGCCGCTGGAGCTGGTCGAGTACGGCGGCCTCGAGTGCCCGTTCTGTGGCCGGGCCACCGGCGTGGTCGAGGAGCTGCGCCGACGGTTCGGCGACGACCTGCGCTACGTGTTCCGGCACCTGCCGCTGCCCGAGGTGCACCCCCACGGCGAGCTCGCCGCCGAGGCGACCGAGGCGGCCGGCGCGCAGGGCGCGTTCTGGGCGATGCACGACCGGTTGTTCGCCCACCAGGACCAGCTCGCGGCCGAGGAGCTGCTCGACCACGCCGCCGCCCTGGGCCTGGACCTGGGCCGGTTCGCCGGCGATCTCGGCGAGGGCAGGTTCGCCCAACGGGTGCGGGACGACGTCGCCAACGCCGAGGCCAGCGGCGTCCACGGCACCCCCACGTTCTTCGTCAACGGGGTCCGGCACCGCGGGCGCACCGCTGCCGAGGAGCTGGCCACGGCCCTGCTGTCGTCCGATCCGCGCGGCCCGCAGCGCCGGCCGCTCCCCGATCCCGCGCCGGCCCCGCCGGGCCGCATCCTCTCGCCGTCCGCCGAGCTGCCGGGGCTGGCGAGGCTGCCCGGCGGCGGCTTCGCCGAGACGCCCGACGACGGATCGTCACCCCGGCTGACCGAGGAGCAGCTGAGCGCGTTCACGCGGGCGGGGCGGCGGCTGCGCACCCAGCGCGGGCAGGTGCTGCTGCGCTCGGGCGCCGCCGAGTACGACTTCTTCGTGGTCCTGTCCGGCTCCGTCGCGATCGTCGAGGGCCCGCTGGACGGCCCGGCCCGGCGGGTGGTCGCGGTCAACGGGCCGGGCCGTTTCCTCGGCGGGCTGAACCAGCTGGCCGGTCAGCGGCCGGTGCGGTCGCTGGTCGCAGTCGACCCCGGCGAGGTGCTGGTGCTCAGCCTGGAGCGGTTGCGGGCGCTGCTCGCCCGCAACCGGGACCTCGACGAGCTGGTCACCCGTTCGTTCCTGCTCCGCCGCGCGATGCTCATCGGGCAGTCCAGCGGCCTGCGGGTGGTGGGCGACCGGAGGTGGCCGGCGAGTGCGGAGCTGAGCGCGCTGCTGGCCGACTCCGGCATCGCGCACCAGTGGCTGGACCCGGCCGACGACCCGGCCGCCCGGCGGTTGCTGGACGAGGCGCTGGCCGACGTGCCCGGGGGCGACGGGCAGCGGCCCGTGGTCCTCGCGCCCGACGGCCGGGTGCTGGTCGAGCCGACCGGGGCCGAGCTGGTCACGCTGGCCGGCGCTCCGCGGCGGGACCTCACGACGTCCTGAGCGCCGCGCCGGGCCGACGTCGAACCCACGCCGCGCCGCCCACCGCTCGCCGGCGTCAGCGAGCAGCGCCCGTCCGCCCATGCGGGTGGGGGTGGCGCAGCTCAGCTGCGGAAGTCGATGGTGTGCGGCACGAAGAAGGACAGGTCGTCGGTGATCAGGCCGTCGGACTCACGGATGCCCAGCCCGGCCGCCTCGCCGTCGACCACCCAGGTGCCCAGCACCGGGTGGTGCGGACCGTCGGGGCCGGCGAAGTCGGGCAGCTCCGCGAGCTGCTGCACCACCCAGCCCTCGGCGCCGTACCGCCCGCCGCGTCCGGCGAGCACCTCCTGGCCTCCGGGGGCCACCAGCTCGACGTTGCTGCCCTCCCGGCCCAGCAGCGGCTTGCGGGCGTAGCCGGACTCGTTGAGCTCGACGGCGCGGGGGTCGTCGGCGAAGTAGGCCGGCAGCAGCAGCCGGGAGATCACCGGGTCGTGCTCGTACCGCTGCCACAGCAGCGGCAGCAGGCCCTTGTTCGACCACAGCATCTTCCACACCGGCTCGATCCAGGTCGTCGCGTCCGGCCGGCGCAGGTCGGCCAGCACCGACGGGCCGTACGGGTCGTCCAGCAGCCACTCCCAGGGGTAGAGCTTGAAGACGACCTCGATCCGGCCGCCGTCCGGGTCGTAGAAGCGGGCGTCGCCGGTGTCCAGCCCGATCTGCTCGGTGGTGATGATGCTCGCCTCGTAGCCGGCCCGGGTGACCGTCTCGGCCAGGTAGGCCACGGTCATCCAGTCCTCGCCGGAGGTGTCGCCCGCCGTCCAGGCCAGATGCACCCGCGGCCGGTGGCCGTGCTCGGACTCCCAGCGGGTGAGCACCCGCTGCCAGGCCGCGACGAGCCGGTCGTCGAGCTGGTTCCACTGGTCGGTGCCCTGCCCGGTCTCCAGGTGCCAGGCCCACTGCACCACTGCGGCCTCCACCAGCGAGGTCGGGGTGTCGGCGTTGAACTCCAGCAGCTTGGGGTGACCGGTGCCGTCCCAGCGCAGGTCGAAGCGCCCGTAGACGCTGGGCGGCTCGAAGTCCCAGGTGGCCCGGATGACGTCGCGGGCCGACTGCGGCACGTGCATCCGGTCCAGCAGCCGGTCGTCGGCGAGCGCGGCGTCGCCCGCCTCGACGCAGGCGCCGAACAGCTGGTCGGTGGCGGCGGCGAGCAGGTCGATCTCGCCCGCCGAGAAGTCGTAGAAGACGTTCTCGCGCCAGTACGAGCGGCTCTCGCCGCCGGGCACCGTCGTCTTGTTGTAGACCAGGCCCTGGCTCTCGATCTCGGCCTCCCAGCCGAGCCGGGCCTTGCCGTACAGCCGCCTCATGAACCGCCCGTCCCGACGCGGCCGGAGCCCCCGCCGGTGCCGAGGCCGCCGGAGATGCGGGTGCCCGAGGCCACCGTGCCGCTGCGGGGCAGCCCGTTGCGGGACCGCGCCGCACCGTCGGAGGGGTTCACCCGGGTCGCCGTCCCGGTGTACTGGCGGGGGATCTGCTGGCCTACGGAGTACCGGTTGCCGCCGAAGCCACCCATGAGGAAGAAGAACGGCACGCCGCCGATGAAGCCGCCGTTGCGTTCGGCCTCCTCGCACTGGTCCTCGTCCACGACCTGGTCCTGCTCGTCCACGCAGTAGACCTCGCGCGCCTCGGCGTCCTCGTCGTTGTTGCCGGCGTCCCCGGCGCCACACGCGGCGAGGAAGCCCATCGCAGCGCCGGTCAGGGTGACCGTGCCGACCGCGGCACGTACCCGGTTGCCCCGCGACGTGGACATGTGTGGTCTCCCTGTGATCAGCCGTCCGACGCCCCCATGCTGTCGGATCGGGTGCGAGCGCCTCCACCCGGGCGGTGCCCGGGCAGCTGCAGTCTCGCCCACGCCGACGGCCGGCAGGACCGGCCGGCTCGCGGCGGCGACGGCCGCGGCTTCCAGGGCGCTCACAGGAAGGCGGGTGATGATGGTCGCTCGGCCGATGGGAGGAGCGCTGTCATGACGGTGCAGGAACCCGGGCCCAGGACGGCCACGCGGAGATGGGCGCGGGTGCCGGCGGCCCCCCAGCCGTGGCCGCCCGCTGCGGTCCCGCCGCCGGCCGACGACCAGTGGCAACCGCC
>JAOPWO010000410.1 GCA_025965635.1 Modestobacter sp.
GGGCTGACCCGGCGGCACCGCTCGTCGGAGGGGGTGGGCGTGACGCCCGTGCGGACGTCCACGAGAATGCGGACAGCCGTGTGTCGTAGTTCCGTGCTCGAGAGGTCGCAGCCCGTGGTCGCAGCTCCCGAAGGCCCTCGGGCTGACGGCTGCGGACGCAACCACGCCGCCCTGGTGGTCGACACGACGGACCAGCTGCTCGCGGCGGCCGTGCCCTTCCTCGCGGCCGGGCTCAGCGCCGGCGACCTGGTGGTGCTGACCTGCCCGCCGGCGCGCGCCGAGCTGGTCCGCCGTGAACTGGGGGAGCGGGCCGGCGACGTGCGGTCCGATGCGCGGGTGAGCCTGTTGGACACCCGGGCACCCGACGCGCTGGTCGCCGTCCGGGCGCTGCTCGCCCGGGCCGCCGACCGCGGGTCGACCCGGGTCCGGTTGCTGGGTGAGACCCAGTTCGGCCTGGCGCCCCGCGACTGGCGGGAGGGTCAGCGCTACGAGGCGGTGGTGAACGTCCTGCTGGCCACCGCCCCGATCCACGCGATGTGCGTCTACGACCGGCAGCTGCTGCCCCCGCAGATCGTCGACAGCGGCCTCGCCACCCACCCGGCCGTCGTCGTCGGTGGCGTCGTGCGGCCCAACCCGGCCTTCCAGGACCCCGCGGACTACCTCGCCCGGCTCCCGCTCCCGCGCGAGCTGCTGGAGGACGACGCCCCGGTGTTCGTCGTCGACGAGGCGCGGGCGCTCGCGCCGCTGCGCCATCAACTGGCCGCCGTGCTGGCCACCTGTGTGCCTGACCGGGACCGCGGGGAGGACATGCACCTGGCGGTCAGCGAGATCGCCGCCAACGCGTTCCGGCACGGCGCCCCGCCGGTGGCGGCCCGGGTGTGGGCCGATGCCGGCCGGGTCGTCTGCACGATCACCGACCGGGGCACCGGCTACGACGACCTGCTCGCCGGGTTCCAGCCCGCGCACGGCGCTGACCTGTCCCGGGGCGGGATGGGCCTGTGGCTGGCCCGCAAGCTGTGGGACCACGTCGACCTGCTGCCCGGCCCCGGCGGCACCACCGTCCGGCTCAGCTCCAGGATCTGAACCGCCCGCTCGGGCAGGTCGCTCATCGCTAGGGTGGACGGCGATGATCGTCGCCACAGCGGCCGGTGGCCGCACCGGGACGGGGGTGGTCCGCCCCCTGCCCGCCGCGCACCCCGGGGGCCGACCGTGACCGAGCCCTCGGCCGAGGACGCGCTCGACCAGATCCTCGCCCAGTGGGCCCGCGAGCGTCCCGACCTGGACTGCTCGCCGATGGGCGTGATCGGCCGGATCAGCCAGCTGCAGCGTGAGGTGTTCCTCGCCCAGCGCGCCACCTTCGCCCGGCACGGGCTGGACGCGCCGTCGTTCGACGTGCTCGCCGCACTGCGCCGCGCGGGAGCGCCCTACCAGCTCACGCCCACCGCGCTGATGCGCACCGCGCTGGTCACGTCGGGGGCGATCACCCAGCGGCTGGACCGGCTGGAGGAGAAGGGCCTGATCACCCGCGGGCGCAGCGATGCCGACGGGCGGGCCGTCGTCGTCTCGCTCACCGAGGCCGGCCGGACGGCGCTGGACGCCGCGCTCCCCGACCACCTGGACACCGAGCGGGGGATGCTCGCCGGGCTGTCCGCCGCCGAGCAGCAGCAGCTCGCCGACCTGCTGCGCCGGTTCCTCGTCTCCCTGGGCCGGGTGCCGCGGGAGCCGTGAGGCCGTCGGCGTCAGCTGTGCTCGCGGCCGGGCGGGAGCGGCTCGTGCGTGTGCTGCGGGGTGTCCTCGCGGCGGTCGATGACGGTGAACCGGTGCCACAGGCCGGACAGCTGCAGGGGCCGGGTGACCGCCACGCTCTTCACCGCCAGGGCGAGGTCGATACCGCGCGGCTGGACCATCTTCAGCAGCTGCACGAGCGCGGCGATACCGGCCGAGTTCAGGAAGGACACCTGGCAGAGGTCGAGTTCGACCCGCTTCAGCGGCGTCCCGCTGAGCATGAGGTCGGTCAGCTCGCGTACCAGCGGGCGTCGGGCGGCGTCGGTGAGCTCACCGACGACCTCGATCCGGGCGGTCGCGCCGTCGCAGGTGCACGTGACGGTGACCTCGTGGGCACCGCCCGCGCCCTCGTCCGGCTGCGTCGCCGGTGGGAACTGCTCCATGACGGCATTCTGCCCGGATCGGAGCCGGACGGCCGCGCCGACCGCACCGCGGCGTACGGTTGACGCTTCAATCAGTGCGTCCGAGGAGTGCCCCGTGTCCCGTCCCGTCCTGCAGGTGGTCTCCGCCAGCACCCGTCCCGGCCGCAAGGGCACCGCTGTCGCCCGCTGGGTCCAGCGCCTGGCGGAGGAGCACGGCGGCTTCGACGTGGAACTGGTCGACCTCGCCGAGGTGGGGCTGCCGCTGTTCGACGAGCCGAACCACCCGCGGCTGCAGCAGTACACCCACCAGCACACCAAGGACTGGAGCGCGACGGTCGCCCGCGCCGACGCGTTCGTCTTCGTCACCCCGGAGTACAATCACTCCTTCCCCGCCTCGCTGAAGAACGCGCTGGACTACCTGAACGCCGAGTGGGCGGACAAGGCCGCCGCGCTGGTCTCCTACGGCGGGGTCTCGGCCGGACTGCGTGCCGCCACCGCGCTCAAGCCGGTGCTCGGCGCGCTCCGGATGGTGCCGGTCGTGGAGGCCGCGACCATCCCGTTCTTCCAGCAGTTCCTCACCGAGGACGACGAGTTCGCCCCGAACGCCGAGCTCGAGGCCGGCGGCAGGGCGATGCTCGACGCGCTCGTCCGGCTCACCGGGGCCCTGCGGCCGCTGCGCGCCGCGGCGTAGGGCCGCGTCAGGTCCGGTCGAGCAGCAGCAGGCTGTAGGCCGCCAGCGACGGCCCGTCGGTGAACCGGCCCTCGCGGACCATCGCCTGCAGCTCGGCCTCGGGCACGAACTCGTGCCGCATGTCGGCCTCGGTGGCCTCCCGGGCGGTCGGGCCGGCGGTCAGCCCGGTCGCCAGCCAGACGTCGAACTCCTGGGTGGACAGCCCCGGGGCCAGATCCAGGTGGCCCAGGTGCCGAAGCTCCGCGGCGCGCAGTCCGGTCTCCTCGGCGAGCTCGGCCCGGGCCAGCTCCTCGGGGGTACCGCCGTCCCCATCGGTGGACCAGGTGCCCTGCGGGAACTCCCACGCCCGCCGGCCCAGCGGGTGCCGGAACTGCTCGACCAGCCAGAATCCGTCTCCCTCGGTGGCGAGCACGATCGCGAAGTGCGGCTTCTCCACCACGCCGTAGACGCCGGTCGACCCGTCGTCCCGGACGACGGCGTCCTCCCGGACGCGGATCCACGGGTTCCGGTAGACCTCTCGGCTGCTCGTCGTCCGCACGGCGATCAGACTGGCAGACGAGGGACGACGAGGGAGGACGTCGATGACGCAGCGCAAGCCGCCCGGGATGACGTTCGAGACGTGGGTCGAGCAGCAGATCCGCCGGGCCGAGGAGGACGGCGCCTTCGAGGGGCTGTCGCTGGCGGGCAAGCCGCTGCCCCGCCGGGACCGGGAGAAGAGCAGCTTCGAGTGGGCGCTGGAGTGGGCCGCCCGCGAGGAGGCCGACGTCGCCGCGATGCTGCCCACCGGGCTGGCGTTGCGGAAGGAGCGGGAGGACCTGCCGGCGCTGGTCGCCCGGCAGACCTCCGAGGTCGCCGTCCGGGCGCTCGTGGCCGCGCACAACGCCCGGGTCGACCGGTACTACCGCCGACCGGTCGACGGCGTGTGGGTGCCGGTCGGGATGGCCGACGCCGAGGAGATGGTGGACCGGTGGCGGGCGGCCCGCCCCGCCCCACCTGCCGGAACTGCACCGCCGCCAGCACCCCCGACAGCCCGGCGGCGCTGGTGGCGCCGCCGCCGGGCAGGCTGAGGGATCAGTCCTCGTCCTCGTCGGCCTGCTCACCCGCGGCGAGCTCGCGGGTAGCCATGCCGCCCTCCCCGCCCTCGTCGTACTGCCCGGGGTGCAGGATCACGTGCTGGTCGCTGTCGGGCGCGGGCTCGGCCATGGGCGCGAGCGTGCCGGGGGTCCCTTCTCCGAGCAGGTCGAGCTCGTTGAACGCCTCCCCGCCGGACAGCGTCGCGTAGCCCGGGCCGCGGTCGAAGAACGGCTGCACCTCCGGGCGCCGGGCGCGCAGCTCGGCCCGGAGCACCCCGGTCGCCTCGGCATCGGCCGTGCCGTCGTCGCGCACCACCACGCCGTAGTCCTCGCGCGCGCCGGCGACGCCGACCTTGCGCCAGGCGATGTCCCGCACCACCTCGTCGACCGGGCGCTCCAGCGGGTCGCCCCAGCCGCCGCCGCCGGTCGTCCGCACGCGCACGA
>JAOPWO010000436.1 GCA_025965635.1 Modestobacter sp.
TGGCGTCGGCGAAGGCGCAGGCGGTGGCCCGGGACGAGACCGACGCGCTGGTGGTGGCCGCGGACTCGCTGCTGGAGTTCCGTGGCCAGCCGCAGGGCAAGCCGGCCGACGCCGCGGAGGCCCGCACCCGCTGGCAGC
This sequence comes from Modestobacter sp., assembly GCA_025965635.1. GTDB lineage: Bacteria > Actinomycetota > Actinomycetes > Mycobacteriales > Geodermatophilaceae > Modestobacter. The sequence goes on from JAOPWO010000436.1 coordinate 139, forward strand.
GGATGGCCGGCTCCAGCGGCACGCTGCACACCGGCCAGGCGGTGTTCGACGTCCGCGGTGGCGACGTCGCCGCCCGCGACGTCGGGGTGACCTCGACCGTCGTCCACTTCGCCTCGCCGAGCCGCGCGGAGATCGAGGCCTACCTGGCCACCGGCGAGCCGCTGGCGGTCGCCGGTGCCTTCACCCTGGACGGCCTGGGCGCGCCGTTCGTCCGGCGGATCGAGGGGGACCCTTCGGCCGTCATCGGGTTGTCGCTGCCGTTGCTGCGCACCCAGCTCCTGGCCCTCGGGCTGTCGATCACCGACCTCTGGCGCCGCTGAGCCGACCGGACCGGGGACGGCAGCCTCGTCTGGTCACCGCAGCCGGAGGTCCAGCACGACGGCCCCGGCCACCGGCCGGTGGCGCTCCCAGCGCAGCTCGAGGCGCTCGGCCCAGCCGGGCACCTGGGCGATCCCGCTCGGGTAGAGGTACATGTTCTGCCGGCTCACGAGGTCCCAGCCGGCAGCGCGGGCCCGGCGGATGAAGTCGCGGGCGGGGAAGGTGCGCTCACCGGTGGTGAAGACGTGGTAGGCCCACACGTAGGGGTGCACCCGGTTGGGCTCCATGGCCCACCAGTGCGCGCCGCTCGTGGCCGCGCGGGCCACCTCGCGGACCACCTCGCCGCTGTCGGTCACGTGGTGCAGGGCGTCGACGGAGATGACCAGGCCGATCGAGTCCGGCTCGACCACCGCGGACAGCGTCTCGCCGGTGGCCGCCTCGAACTGCACGTTGCCCCTGCCGGCGGCGGCGGCCTTCGACCGGGCGAAGTCGACGTAGTTCGGCAGCGGCTCGATGCCGATGAACTGCCGGTCCGGCCGCCGGGCGGCCAGGTTGCGCAGCAGGGTGCCCGTGCCGCAGCCGATCTCGAGGACCACGCCGGGGAACCGGTCGATGACGTCGGTGAAGAAGTCGGCCCGGCGGCGGGCCATGTGCCCGGCGGCCCGCAGCTCGTCGTAGGCCTCGGGGAACTCGTCGAACCCGGCGTTGAACGGCTGCACCGCGGCGTCCACGGGCAGCTCCCGGTCCTCGTCCATCCGGCGACTCTAAGACAGGGGACGCGTCCGGCGGTGCCGTCCCCGACCCGGCCCCAGGAGCAGGACGGCTGCCCGCCCCGGCCGGAGGGGGCCACGCGGAACTGGCTACAGTCCGCTCTGGCCGACGGACGGAGACTCCAGTGAAGAAGGTCCTCATCGCCAACCGCGGCGAGATCGCGGTCCGCGTGGCTCGTGCCTGCCGGGACGCGGGGCTGGCCAGCGTGGCGGTCGACGCCGAGCCGGTCCGGGACGCCCTGCACGTCCGGGCCGCCGATGAGGCCTTCGCCCTGGGCGGCACCACACCAGGTGACTCCTACCTGGTGGTCGAGAAGATCCTGGGCGCGGCGCGGGAGTCCGGCGCCGACGCCGTGCACCCGGGGTACGGCTTCCTCTCCGAGAACGCCGACTTCGCCGCGGCCGTGGTCGACGCCGGCCTGACCTGGATCGGACCGCCGCCGCAGGCGATCATCGACCTCGGCGACAAGGTCGCCGCCCGGCACATCGCGATGCGGGCCGGTGCACCCCTGGTCCCCGGCACCAAGGACCCCGTGGCCGACGCCGACGAGGTCGTGGCGTTCGCCGAGGAGCACGGGCTGCCGGTCGCCATCAAGGCCGCGTTCGGCGGCGGCGGACGGGGCCTGAAGGTCGCTCGCACCCTCGAGGAGATCCCCGAGCTCTTCGACTCGGCCGTGCGCGAGGCGGTCTCGGCCTTCGGCCGCGGCGAGTGCTTCGTCGAACGGTTCCTGGACAAGCCGCGGCACGTGGAGGCGCAGGTGCTGGCCGACACGCACGGCACCGTCATCGTCGTCGGCACCCGCGACTGCTCCCTGCAGCGCCGCAACCAGAAGCTGGTCGAGGAGGCGCCCGCACCCTTCCTCACCGACGAGCAGCGGGAGCGGATCCACTCCTCGGCCAAGGCCATCTGCCTGGCTGCCGGATACGTCGGCGCGGGCACCGTCGAGTACCTGGTCGGCGTCGACGGGTCCATCTCCTTCCTCGAGGTGAACACCCGGCTGCAGGTCGAGCACCCGGTCACCGAGGAGACCAGCGGCATCGACCTGGTCCGCCAGCAGTTCCGGATCGCCGACGGCCTGCCGCTGGAGGTCACCGAGGACCCCGCGCCGCGCGGGCACAGCATCGAGTTCCGGATCAACGCCGAGGACGCCGGCCGCAACTTCATGCCGGCTCCCGGCCCGGTGACCCGGCTGGAGATCCCGCACGGTCCGGGCGTGCGTTGGGACTCCGGCGTCGCGACCGGCGGCGAGGTGGTCGGCGCCTTCGACTCGATGCTGGCCAAGCTGATCGTCACCGGCGCAACCCGCGAGGAGGCCCTCCAGCGCGCCCGCCGGGCCCTGGACGAGCTGGTGGTCGAGGGAATGCCGACGGTGATCCCGTTCCACCGCGCGGTGGTGCGCGACCCGGCGTTCAGCAGCGAGCCGTTCTCCGTGCACACCCGGTGGATCGAGACCGAGTGGGACAACCAGGTCGAACCGTACGGCGCCGCCACCGGGACCGAGGAGGCCGAGCCCCGCCAGACCGTCGTCGTCGAGGTCGGCGGGCGCCGGCTCGAGGTGTCGCTGCCGGCG
>JAOPWO010000004.1 GCA_025965635.1 Modestobacter sp.
CGGTCGTCCAGGAGGACCGTCCCGAGATCCGCGGCATGGTCGCGACGGTGCCGCACCTGGTCACCGTCGAAGAGATCGTCTGAGCAGGGGAACACCATGACTCTCAAGGTCCACCACCTGCGTCCCGCGCCGGGCGCCCACACCAAGAAGACCCGCGTGGGTCGTGGTGAGGGCTCCAAGGGCAAGACCGCGGGCCGCGGCACCAAGGGTTCCGGCGCTCGCGTGCAGGTCTCCGCCCGCTTCGAGGGCGGCCAGACCCCGCTGTTCATGCGGCTGCCGAAGCTCAGCGGCTTCAAGAACAACAACAAGGTCGTCTTCCAGGTCGTGAACCTGGACCGGATCGCCTCGCTGTTCCCGCAGGGCGGGACCGTCGACGTCGACTCCCTGGCCGATGCCGGCGCCGTCCGGCGCGGGCAGCCGGTCAAGGTGCTCGGCACGGGGGAGCTGGGCGGCGTGCAGGTGCACGTGTCCGCCCACGCCTTCTCCTCGTCGGCCGCCGAGAAGATCGGCGCCGCCGGGGGCAGCGCCACCCAGATCTAGTCCCAGCCGGCCCCCGGCGTGCGCTCTCCTCGAGTGCCCGCGCCGGGGGCCGTCTGCTGTCCGCCCGGTCCTCGGGCCGGGCACCGCGGCCGGTCACGCCCCATCACCCGCCCCGCCCGGGGCGGTCGGGGACGGGACAGCCGTTCCCAGTTGATAACCTCACACGACCGACTCGGGGAGGGCACGTGCTGCAGGCGTTCGCCGCGGCGTTCCGGACGCCAGATCTCCGGCGCAAGCTGCTGTTCTCCCGGGCGATCATCGCCGTCTACCGGCTGGGAGCCAGCGTCCCGGGGCCAGGGGTGTCGGTCCAGGCGATCAACAGCTGCCTCGACCAGGCGCAAGCCTCCGACCAGGCCGACGTCTACTCGCTGGTCAACCTGTTCTCCGGCGGTGCGCTGCTGCGCCTGTCGGTCTTCGCGCTGGGCATCATGCCCTACATCACGGCGAGCATCATCGTGCAGCTGCTGGTGGTGGTCATCCCGCGCTTCGAGCAGCTGAAGAAGGAAGGGCAGTCGGGCCAGCAGAAGCTGACCCAGTACACCCGCTACCTGACCATCGCGCTCGCGGTGCTGCAGAGCACCGGCATCATCGCGCTGGCCCGCAGCGGCCAGCTCTTCCCGAACTGCCAGCAGGACATCATCCCGTCGGACTCGGTGTGGACCACCGTCATCCTCGTCGTGACGTTGACCGCCGGCACCGCCGTGATCATGTGGCTCGGCGAGCAGCTCACCGAGAAGGGGATCGGCAACGGCATGTCCGTGCTGATCTTCACCTCGATCGCGGCCCGGATCCCGGCCGAGGGCGGGGCCATCCTGCAGACCCGCGGCGGCTTCATCTTCGCCGTCGTCTGCGTGATCGCCGTCCTCATCATCGGCACCGTCGTCTGGGTCGAGCAGGCCCAGCGCCGCATCCCCGTGCAGTACGCCAAGCGGATGGTCGGCCGGCGGATGTACGGCGGCACCTCGACCTACCTGCCGCTGAAGGTCAACCAGGCCGGCGTCATCCCGGTCATCTTCGCCTCGTCGCTGCTGTACCTGCCGCAGCTGATCAGTCAGCTGCAGGGTGAGGGCACCGGTCCGGTCCGCCGGTTCGTGGAGAACTACCTGGTCAACCAGAGCAGCCCGGTGCACATCGCGGTGTACTTCGCGCTCATCGTGTTCTTCACGTACTTCTACGTCTCGATCACGTTCAACCCCGAGGAACGGGCCGACGACATGAAGCGCTACGGCGGCTTCATCCCGGGCATCCGTCCCGGCCGGCCGACCGCGGAGTACCTGCAGTACGTCCTGTCCCGGATCACCCTCCCCGGTTCGATCTACCTGGGGCTCGTGGCAGTCTTGCCCAACCTCTTCCTGTCGATCACGCAGGAGGGGCAGAACCAGAACTTCCCGTTCGGCGGGACGGCGGTGCTGATCATGGTGGGAGTGGGCTTGGAGACGGTGAAGCAGATCGAGACGCAGTTGAACCAGCGCAGCTACGAAGGGTTCCTCCGCTAGTGCGCGTCGTCCTGCTGGGCCCTCCCGGAGCGGGCAAGGGAACCCAGGCACAGTTCATCGCCGAGGAGCTGTCGGTGCCGGCCATCTCGACCGGCGACATCTTCCGCGCCAACGTGAGCGGGCAGACCGAGCTCGGCCGGCAGGCCAAGGTCTACATGGACGCCGGCGACCTGGTGCCGGACGAGATCACCGTCGCGATGGTCACCGACCGCCTGGCCGAGCCGGACGCGGTCGACGGCTTCCTGCTCGACGGGTTCCCGCGCACCATCGCGCAGGCGGAGCAGCTGCGGGCGTCGCTGGCCGGGCGTGACCAGCTGCTCGACCGGGTGCTCGAGCTCGTCGTCGACGAGGACGAGCTGGTGCGCCGCCTGTCCGGCCGACGGATGCTGGTCGAGGGCGAGTGGGTGCAACGTGACGACGACAAGCCCGAGACCGTGCGCCACCGGCTGCAGGTGTACCGGGAGCAGACCGCGCCGCTGTCCGGGTTCTACGAGCAGGCCGGCCTGCTCAGCCGGATCGACGCGATCGGTGAGATCAACGAGGTGACGGGGCGCGCGCTCGCAGCGCTGGGCACGGGTTCGGCATCCGCCGGGGTCCCGGCCGCGGGTTGAGCGGACACCGGCTCCGGTGCACGCTGACCTCGGCGCCACGCTCCTGGCCCGCCTCCCGGTACTGGCGAAGTGGAGTGGACGGATGATCCAGATCAAGACCCCGCACGAGATCGGGCTGATGCGCGCCTCCGGCCTCGTGACGGCCGGGGCCATCGCCGCGGTGAAGGCTGCCGTCCGGCCCGGCGTCAGCACCGGTGAGCTGGATGCGATCGCCGAGGACCACATCCGCTCCGCCGGGGCGGTGCCCAACTTCCTGGGGTACCACGGGTTCACCGGCACGATCTGCGCGTCGATCAACGACGAGGTCGTGCACGGCATCCCCAACCCGGACCGGGTCCTGGCCGAGGGCGACAACATCTCGATCGACTGCGGCGCGATCCTCCAGGGCTGGCACAGCGACTCGGCGGTCACCGTCACCGTCGGTTCGGCGTCCGCCGAGGACGCCGGGCTGCTGGAGGTCACCGAGCGCTCCATGTGGGCCGGGCTGGCCAAGGCGATCGCGGGCGGACGGCTGACCGACATCAGCCACGCCGTCGAGGAGTCGATCACCGCGAACGAGCGCCGCTACGGCATCGTCGACCACTACGGCGGCCACGGCATCGGCACCGAGATGCACCAGGACCCGCACGTGCTGAACTACGGCCGGGCCGGCCGAGGGCCGAAACTGGTCCCGGGCCTCGTGCTGGCCATCGAGCCGATGGTCACCATCGGCGACCCGGCCACCGTCGAGCTCGACGACGGCTGGACCGTGGTGACCAAGGACGGGTCGCGCGCCGCGCACTTCGAGCACAGCGTCGCCATCACCCCCGAGGGCCCGTGGGTGCTCACCGCCGAGGACGGCGGGGTCGCCGGCCTGGCTCCCTTCGGCGTCACCGCCCGCCACTGAAGAGCGGCCCGCACGCCCCCGTCACGCGAGCTCGCGGCGGGGCTCTGCAGGAGGGCCGTTCCAGCAGGAGACCGGGCATGGTCGCGGTCACTGCGGCCCGGGTTGGAGCCCGGCCGCTGCTGGGAGTACAGTGGCCGGTGGCGTTCGCGCCGCCCGTCGTCGTGCTGTGGCCGTACGACTCCGGGCGCCTCTGCGAGAACACCCGCACCACCGAATCCCGCACGACCGTCCCTGCCGATCCGGCATGGGCGCTGACAGCTCGAACGAACGAAGGGGCCCGTAGGGCATGGCGAAGAAAGACGGGGCCATCGAGGTCGAGGGTCGCGTCGTAGAACCGCTGCCCAACGCGATGTTCCGGGTCGAGTTGCAGAACGGGCACCGAGTGCTCGCCCACATCAGCGGGAAGATGCGGCAGCACTACATCCGCATCCTGCCCGAAGACCGCGTGGTCGTGGAGCTCTCGCCCTACGACCTGACCCGCGGACGCATCGTCTACCGCTACAAGTGACCGCCGCTCGGACGCGCCTGCGCGCGTGCACGACGGCACACATCGATCTGAGGAATGAGGGCCGGCACCGGTGAAGGTCCAGCCGTCGGTGAAGAAGATCTGTGACAAGTGCAAGGTGATCCGCCGGCACGGCCGGGTCATGGTCATCTGCGAGAACGCCCGGCACAAGCAGCGCCAGGGCTGAGGGAG
>JAOPWO010000008.1 GCA_025965635.1 Modestobacter sp.
GCTGGCGGCGATGACCGAGCAGCTGGCGCGGGTGGGCAACGCCTCCTCCCTGCACGCCAGTGGCCGGGAGGCCCGTCGCGTGGCCGAGCAGTCGCGCGAGCGCATCGCCGAGGTCCTCGGTGCCCGCCCGTCGGAGGTGCTGTTCACCGGCGGGGGCACGGAGGGCGACAACCTCGCCGTCAAGGGCACCTTCTGGGCGCGCCGGACCGCCGATCCGCAGCGCCGGCGGATCGTGGTCAGCCCGGCCGAGCACCACGCCGTCCTGGACAGCGTGCAGTGGCTGGAGGAGCACGACGCCGCCGAGGTGACCTGGTTGCCGGTCGACCGGACCGGCCGGATCACCCCCGGCGCGCTGCAGGAGGCGCTCGGGGACGGCCGGGACGTCGCGCTGGCCAGCGTCATGTGGGCCAACAACGAGATCGGCGCGGTGAGCGACCTGAGCGCGCTGGCCCTGGTGGCGCACGCCGTCGGCGTGCCGCTGCACACCGACGCGGTGCAGGCCGTCGGTCAGCTGCCGGTCGACTTCGCCGCCAGCGGCGTGGACGCGCTCACGATGACCGGGCACAAGCTCGGCGGCCCGATGGGCGCCGGCGTGCTGCTGCTGCGCCGGGAGGCCGAGTGCACCCCGCTGCTGCACGGCGGCGGCCAGGAGCGCGACGTCCGGTCGGGCACGCTCGACGTCGCCGCGATCGTCGGCCTCGCCGTGGCCACGGTGACCTCGGTCCACGAGCAGCCCGAGCGCACCCCGCGGCTGGCCCGGCTGCGGGACCGGTTGGTCGCCGGCGTGGTCGAGCAGGTGCCCGACGTGGAGCTCAACGGGCCGCCGCTGGACGACGTCGTCGCCGGTGGGCCCGGCCGGCTGCCCGGCAACGCCCACCTGTCGTTCCCCGGCGCCGAGGGCGACGCGCTGCTCATGCTGCTCGACGCGCGCGGCATCGAGTGCTCCACCGGCTCGGCGTGCAGCGCCGGGGTGGCGCGGCCCAGCCACGTCCTGCTCGCGACCGGCGCGGACGTCGCACGGGCGCGCAGCTCGCTGCGGTTCAGCCTCGGGCACACCTCGACCGATGCCGACGTCGACGCCCTGCTCGAGGTGATCGCGCCGGTGGTCGAGCGCGCCCGCCGGGCGGGGGTGCGCCGGTGAGCGCGCTGCGCGTGATCGCCGCGATGAGCGGGGGGGTGGACTCCGCCGTCGCTGCCGCGCTGGCCGTCGATGCCGGCCACGAGGTGACCGGGGTGCACCTGGCGCTGTCACCGGACCGGCAGATGCTGCGCAGCGGTGCCCGGGGCTGCTGCAGCGTCGAGGACGCGAACGACGCCCGCCGGGTCGCCGACGAGCTCGGGATCCCCTTCTACGTCTGGGACCTGTCCGACCAGTTCGCCGAGGACGTCGTCGACGACTTCGTCGCGGAGTACGCCGCCGGCCGGACGCCGAACCCCTGCCTGCGCTGCAACGAGAAGATCAAGTTCGCCGCGGTGCTGGACCGGGCCCGGGCGCTCGGCTTCGACGCCGTGGTGACCGGGCACCACGCCCGGCTGGCCGGTGGTGAGCTCCGCCGCTCGGTGGACGCCGCCAAGGACCAGTCCTACGTGCTGGGCGTGCTGACCGCCGGGCAGCTGGCCGGCGCCGTGTTCCCGCTGGGCTCGATCACCAAGGAGCGGGTCCGGGAGATCGCCGCCGAACGCGGCTTCGCGGTGGCGACCAAGCCCGACTCGCACGACATCTGCTTCATCCCCGACGGCGACACCCGAGGCTTCCTGAGCCGGCGGCTCGGGGTGCAGCCGGGGCCGGTGGTCGACGCGCTCACCGGGGAGACGATCGGTCAGCACGCCGGCACCCACGGGTTCACCATCGGCCAGCGCCGTGGGCTCGGCGTGACCGCCGGCGACCAGCGGCCCCGTTACGTGCTGGGCATCGAACCGGTCACCCGCACGGTCACCGTGGGCACCGCCGAGCAGGGCGAGGTCGACGAGGTGGTCACCGGGACGCCGACCTGGTGCGGGCCGGTACCCGACGTGCCGTTCGCCGCCCAGGTGCAGCTGCGCGCGCACGGCACCCCGGTGCCGTGCCAGGTGGACACGGACGGGGACGGCGGGCTGCGCATCACGCTCACCCAGCGACAGCGCGGGGTGGCGCCGGGACAGTCCGCGGTGCTGTACGCGCCGGACGCCGCGCGTGGCGACCGGGTGCTCGGTCAGGGCGCCGTGCTGCGCGCCGGTGAGCGGCAGGCGTCGGGCTACCCCTGACCGTGGCGGCCGTCGGCGGGGGCCACCAGCGTCCGGGCGGACCGGTCCGGACGCGTCCCTGGAGGACCTCGTGCGCCGCACGACCGTCAGCCTCGCCGCGACGCCGGCGGTCTCGGCCGGTCTGCTCGGGTTGCCCGCCGCGGCCTCGGCCACCTCGCGGGACGTCGACGTCCAGCTGATCGCGATGAACGACTTCCACGGCCGCATCTCGCCCACCAACGGCGGGGACGGTGAGCTGGCCACGGCGCCCACGGCACGGACGGCGCCCACGGCACGGACGACGACGTGGTCACCGAGGTCGGCGGATCGGCCGCCTCCTCCATCGTCGGTGCCGGCGACCTGGTCGGCGCCTCGCCGTCCGGCGTGTTCAAGGACGAGCCGACCATCGAGGTGCTCGACGCGATGGGGCTGGACGTCTCCTCGGTGGGCAACCACGAGTTCGACCGCCGCACCGCGGAGCTGCGCCGCATCTCCGCGGCCACCGACGGCACGTCCAGCGACGACGTCACCGCCTGCGACGGGGTGGCGCCGGGTGTCGACGGCTGCTTCGGCACCGACGAGCACATCGTCACCGGTGCGGACTTCCCCTACCTGGCCGCCGACGTCCTGGACGCCGGGACCGGCGAGCCGATGCTGCCGCCCATCCAGGTCTTCGCCACCCCGGACGGCACGCGGGTGGCGCTGATCGGCGTGGTCACCGGGACGACCCCGACGATCGTCGCGCCGACCGGCATCACCGACGTCGAGTTCATCGTCGAGGCCGGGGCGGTGAACCGGTACGTGCCGGAGCTGCAGGCCGAGGGCATCGAGGCGATCGGGGTGCTGGTCCACGAGGGTGGTGAGGCGACCGGGCCGCGGCCCTGGACCCGACCAGCTGCGACCAGCTCACCGGCCCGATCACGGACCTCGACGACGCCGTGGACGACGCCGTGGACCTGATCACCTGGCCGACGACGGCGTTGCCGGCCCGTCCCGCGCCCGCAGCAGGTCGCCGGTGGCCTCCCGGGTCACCGGGGCGCTCGTGCCACGATCGACTGCACCGCCGGGTCGGCCGAGGAGTCCGTGCTCGGCACGTTCGTGGCGAACGCCCAGCTCACCGGCGCCCAGGCCGTTCCCGGGCTCGGCACGCCCGTCGTCGCCTTCACGGACCCCGGCGGCCTGCGCACCGACGTCCCGTCCGCGGGCAGCCCGGCCGGTGAGGGCGACGGGAACGTGACCTACCGGGAGCTGTTCGACGTCCAGCCGTTCAGCAACACGCTCAACGCGGTGACGCTGACCGGCGCCGGCATCGACGCGGTGCTCGAGCAGCAGTTCCCGTCGGCCGCCCGGAGCAGCACGCTGCTGCTGTCCACCTCCGACGGCTTCGGCGACCGGTACGACCCGGCCCGGGCCGAGGGCGACCGGGTGTTCGACTGCTCGATCACCATCGGCGGCGTGCCGGTCGACCCGGCCGCCGCGTACCGGGTGGCGGCGAACTCGTTCCTCATCGGTGGCGGCGACAGCTTCACCGCCTCCACCGACGGGGCCGAGCCGGTGACCGGGCCGGTCGACGTCGACACCGCCGTCGCGTAGCTGGCGGCGAGCTCGCCACTGGCACCGCCGACCGGTGACCATGCCGTGCCGGCTGCCCAGCCCACCTGCTGACGGCGGCCGGCAGGGCCGGGGCGGCGGCGGGCTACCGTCGGCGTCGTGGCCTCGCCGAACTACCGCCCGGACGACGACGCCCTCCCCGCTGAGGACGACGGCCCGGCTCCTCCCCGGTGGGGGCCGGCGTCCGGCGTCGGTTCGCTGCCCGGCACCGACCCGGTGGAGGCGCTGCGGCTGGTGACCGGTGAGCTGCCGGACTTCGCCCACCTGCCCGAGCTGCCGGCGCGCGGTCCCGGTGCCGACCTCATCGGCCGCACCGCGGCGCTGCTGGTCGACATCTCCGTCGACCTCACCCCGGCGGGGTGGCGGCTGGTCGCCCGGCCGGGCAACGACCTGCGCCGGGCGCACGAGCTGCTCGAGCGCGACCTCGACGCGCTCTTCGACGTGGCCGCGGGCTACACCGGGCCGTTCAAGCTGCAGGCCGCCGGGCCGTGGACGCTGGCGGCCGGGCTCGAGCGCACCCGCGGCGATCGGGCGGTGGTCGACCCGGGGGCGCGCCGGGACCTCGCCCAGTCGCTGGCCGAGGGACTCGCCGGGCACGTCGCCGCGGTGTCCGCGCGGGTGCCGGGTGCGCAGGTGGTCGTCCAGCTCGATGAGCCGTCGGTGCCCGCCGTGCTGCAGGGCGGGCTGCCCACGGTGAGTGGCTTCGGCAAGCTGGCCGAGATCGAGTCGACGACCGTGGAGGAGGGGCTGGCCCGGCTGATCCGGCAGCTGCCGGTACCGGTCGTGGTGCACTGCTGCGCCCCCCGCGCGCCGCTGGACCTCTTCCGGGCGGCCGGTGCCGACGGACTGTCCTTCGACCACGGACTGGTCCAGGACCTCGACGCCGTGGGCACCGCGATCGAGGCGGGCACGCGCCTGCTGGTCGGTGTCGTCCCCGGTACCGACGCGCCGCTGCCCGCCGCGAAGGCCACCGCCACCCGGCTGCAGGCCTGGTGGAACGAGCTGGGCTTCCCGGCCGAGCAGCTGTCGGCCGCGGTCACGCTGACGCCGGCCTGCGGCATGGCCGGCGCGAGCCCGCGGTACGCCCGCGCCGCGATGGCGCACGTGCGCGAGGCAGCGAAGCACCTGCTGCCGGAGTGAGCGTCGTCAGGGCCGGACAACCCGCCTGACCTGCGCTTTCGCCTTGTGGCGATGGACTCGTCGCGGTAAGGTCCGAACACGCGTTCGAGTCGTGCGGGAGGTGTCATGGGCGAGCTGACCTCGGCCCCTGGACTCCCTGGCGGGCGAGGACCCCAAGCCGATGTCCGGGCCACAGCTGCTGGAGCTCCTCGGCGAGTTGCTGGTGCCGCAGAACCGGATCGCTGCGTTGGCGACCCGCACGGTGCGGGGGGTGCGAGCTGACCCAGGCCCCGGAACACGACGGGCTGACGACGGTGCAGTCGTGCTGCGCGGCCGGCTGTCGCCTGCCGCCGCGTCGCGGATCGTGCACCCGGGGCGGGCGCTGGAGCACCTGCCCGCGGTGGCGGAGGCGTTCGCCGCCGGCCTGGCGCTGGCGGCGGCGACCCAGCCCTTCGACACCGTCCGCGGGGTGCGCCGCTACGTCTCGGCGCTGGTCCCCGACGGCCCCGAGCCCGGTCCGACCGAGGGGCGGCGGCTGAGCCTGGTCAAGCACGCCGACGGTGGTCCGCTGGCCGGCCTGCGACGCCGAGATCCGCCGGACGGCCGATGGCGCACCTACCGCCCCGACGACACCGGGATCATCATCGGGCCGAGGATCTAGCGACCGGCGGCTCCGACTGCGACCTCCAGCATCCAGGACGTGCAGCGGCTGTCGTGGCGTAGCCCAGTGCGTTGGTGGCTCATGGCTTCGGCCGCACGTGTCGGGCTGGGCGCGGCCATCGTGGGTGCCTGGTGGACGACAGCCAGCATGGGCTTCCTGGTTGCCGCTCCACTCGCAAGCATCGCTCACGAGCGCCGCAAGGAAGCGGAGCGGCACCGCCCCTGGAGCCGCCTCGAGAGCGGACGATGCCCGACACCCACCCCCCCGGGGGAGCACGCCTGCGGCCCGGTCTCCCGTCGGACCGGGCGGTTACGGTTCCCCGGTGAGCACCGAGGCAGAGGTGGAGCAGCAGGCTGACGCGCCGGCCGTGGCGTCCGCCGTCGACCGCGAGGACCTCACGCAGGTCCCCGACGACGCCCGCACCCGGCACCGCGACCTGTCCGAGGAGCTGGACCGGTACGCCTTCGCCTACTACGTCCAGGACGCGCCGCTGGTCAGCGACGGCCAGTACGACGAGCTGATGGGCGAGCTCGAGGCCATCGAGGCCGCCCACCCCGCGTTGGTCACGCCGGAGTCGCCGAGCCAGAAGGTCAACGGCGGCTTCGGCGCCACCTTCGACCCGGTCACGCACCTCGAGCGGATGCAGAGCCTGGACAACGCCTTCTCCTCCGACGAGCTGTCGGCCTGGGCCGCCCGCGCCGACCGGGACGGCGCCGCCGGCGCCGGTTATCTCTGCGAGCTGAAGGTCGACGGCCTGGCCATCGACCTGGTGTACGAGCGCGGCCGGCTGGTGCGGGCCGCCACCCGCGGCGACGGCGTCACCGGCGAGGACGTCACGGCCAACGTCCGCACCATGGCCGACGTGCCGCAGCAGCTCGCCGGCCACGACGTCCCCGAGCTCGTGGAGGTCCGCGGCGAGGTCTACTTCCCGGTCGCCGCCTTCGCCGAGGTCAACGCCGTCCAGGTCGAGGCGGGCAAGGCCCCGTTCGCCAACCCGCGCAACGCCGCCGCCGGCTCGCTGCGGCAGAAGGACCCCAAGGTCACCGCCACCCGGCCGCTGCGGCTGGTCGTGCACGGCGTCGGCGCCCGCCGCGGCTTCGAGCCCGAGCGGCAGTCCGAGGCGTACGAGCGGCTCGCCGCCCTCGGCCTGCCGGTGAGCACCCGCTACGAGGTCGTCCCCGACCTGGAGGCCGTGTGGGCCTACATCCAGCGGTACCGCGAGCAACGGCACTCCGTCGAGCACGAGATCGACGGCGTCGTCGTCAAGATCGACCAGGTCGCGCTGCAACGCCGGCTGGGCTCCACCAGTCGCGCGCCGCGGTGGGCGATCGCCTTCAAGTACCCCCCGGAGGAGGCGACCACCAAGCTGCACGACATCCGGGTCAACGTCGGCCGCACCGGCCGGGTCACGCCGTTCGCCTACATGGAGCCGGTCAAGGTCGCCGGCTCGACGGTGCAGCTGGCGACGCTGCACAACGCGAGCGAGGTCAAGCGCAAGGGCGTGCTGATCGGCGACACCGTGGTCATCCGCAAGGCCGGTGACGTGATCCCCGAGGTCCTCGGACCGGTTGTCGCCGCGCGGGACGGCTCCGAGCGGGAGTTCGTGTTCCCCACGCGCTGCCCCGAGTGCGGCACCGGGCTGCGCCCGGAGAAGGAGGGCGACGCCGACATCCGCTGCCCCAACGCCCGGTCCTGCCCCGCGCAGCTCCGTGAGCGCGTCTTCCACGTCGCCGGCCGCGGTGCCTTCGACATCGAGGTGCTCGGCTACGAGGCGGCCACCGCACTGCTGCAGTCGCAGCTGCTGCAGGACGAAGGGGACGTCTTCTCCCTCGACGAGGAGAAGCTCCGGCAGGCCGATTTCTTCACCAAGAAGGACGGCACCCTGTCGGCCAACGGGCAGAAGCTGCTCGCCAACCTGCAGACCCGCAAGGACGTCCCGCTCTGGCGGGTGCTGGTCGGGCTGTCGATCCGGCACGTCGGCCCGACCGCCGCGCAGGCGCTGGCCCGCGAGTTCCGTTCGATCGACCGGCTGATGGCCGCTACCGAAGAGGAGCTGGCGGCCGCCGAGGGCGTCGGGCCGACGATCGCCGCCGCCGTGCGCGACTGGTTCGGCGTCGACTGGCATCTCGGCGTCGTGGCGAAGTGGCGGCAGGCCGGCGTCCGGATGGCCGACGCCGAGTCCGACGCCCAGCCCGGCCCGCTGACCGGCGTCACCGTCGTCGTCACCGGCTCGCTGCGCGACCTCAGCCGGGACCAGGCGATCGCCGCCATCCAGGAGCGCGGTGGCAAGGTCACCGGCTCGGTGTCGAAGAAGACCGGCTTCGTCGTGGTCGGCGCCGACCCCGGCAGCAAGTACGACAAGGCGGTCGCGGTCAGGGCGCCGGTCCTGGACGACGACGGGTTCGCCGTCCTGCTCGCGCAGGGCCCCGACGCCGCCCGCGAGATCGCGACGATCGGCTGAAGGGCCCCGCTGCCCCCCACGCCTCGCAAGCCCGGCGCGGGCCCCGGCAGCGGGGCCTCAAGCCGGGGGGAGGCGGGCGACTGTCGCGGCGATGCCGGTGAGGTGGGCGAACCGCAGCAGCTCCGACCGGCGGAACACCGGGCCGCCGGAGCGGCCCACGACCACCGCCGTCCCCGTGTCGTCCAGCGGCGACGCCATCATCTCCACGGCCAGTTCCTGCCACCGCCGGGGCACCCAGTCGGCCTCGCTGGTCAGCAGCAGGGGAGTGGTGAGCGGCAGCCACGGCAGCGCCACGCCGTCGAAGCTGGGGGCGGCGTCCGACGTGGCCAGCACCGTCGAGGTGCCGGTGCCGGTGCCGTCCGGCGCGAGCACCGTCGCCCAGCCGCTGTGGAAGACCCGGGGCAGCTCGGCGGCCAGCAGCTTGGGCGTGCCCGAGCCGGCCCGCGCCAGCGCCTCGAGCAGCACCAGCTCGCGGTGGGTGTCCAGCGGCCCGGCGTAGGGGCGCAGTGACTCCACCTGCACCCCGGGCACGGCCATGACGGCGGTGATCAGGCTGTCGGCGACCCGGTCCGGAGGCAGCTCCACCACGACGTCGTCCACCGCCACGCCGTTGCCGCGCTCCAGCACGTCGACGGACACGATGTCGATGCCGGCAGCGCCGAGCGCGGTCGCGACCGAGCCGAGGAGGCCGGGCCGGTCGGGGACGACCAGCCGCAAGAGGTAGGACACGGGTTGCCTCCGGGGTGCCGTCCTGTGCCTGTCCCGGGGGCTCCGGGCTGCGGGGGTGATCGCCGTCGATCGGGTCCCAGCTTCCCGCATGGACGGCCTCCCTGGCCAACCCCGGGCGCGTCGCCGGTGGCTCCAGCCCCCGTAGAGTGGCCTTCCGTGGAGCGCACTGGAGCATGAGCAACCTCTCCCGCACCGACGTCGAGCACCTGGCGCGGCTCGCGCGGCTCGCGGTGACCGACGAGGAGCTCGACGTCTTCGCCGGCCAGCTCGACGTCGTCCTCGACGCCGTCGCCCGGGTCGGTGAGGCCGCCGCGGCCGACGTCCCGCCGACCTCGCACGTCGTCCCGCTGACCAACGTGTTCCGGCCCGACGTCGTCACCCCGAGCCTGCCCCGCGACCAGGTCCTCGCCGGCGCCCCTGCGGCCGAGGACGACCGGTTCCGCGTGCCCCGGATCCTGCAGGAGGAAGCGTGACCGCCACGAGTCGAGCAGTGCGCACCGACCTGACCACGCTGGACGTCGCCACGCTCCAGCAGTCTCTGGCGGCCGGTGAGGTCAGCGCGGTCGAGGTGACCCGCGCCCACCTGGACCGGATCGCCGCCGACGACGGCCGGCTGGGCTCCTACCTGCACGTCGACCCCGAGGCCGCGCTGGCCTCGGCCGCGGAGGTCGACCGGGTGCGCTCCGCCGGCGGGGAGCTGGGCCCGCTCGCCGGCGTCCCGATCGCGCTCAAGGACGTGGTGGTCACCGAGGGCGTGCCCACCACCAGCGGCTCGAAGATCCTCGACGGCTGGCGTCCGCCCTACGACGCCACCGTCGCAGCCCGGCTCAAGGCGGCCGGAACGGTGCTGCTGGGCAAGACCAACATGGACGAGTTCGCGATGGGGTCCTCCACGGAGAACTCCGCCTACCGCGCCACCCGCAACCCCTGGGACCTCGACCGGATCCCCGGCGGCTCCTCCGGCGGATCGAGCGCCGCGGTCGCCGGGCACCTCGCGCCGTGGGCGATCGGCACCGACACCGGCGGCTCGATCCGCCAGCCGGCCGCGCTGACCGGCCTGGTGGGGCACAAGCCCACCTACGGCGGCGTGTCCCGCTACGGCCTGATCGCCTTCTCCTCCAGCCTGGACCAGGCCGGACCGATGGCCCGCACGGTGCTCGACGCGGCACTGCTGCACGAGGCGATCGGCGGGCACGACCCGCGCGACTCCACCAGCATCGACGCGCCGGTCCCCGGGCTGGTCGCGGCGGCCCGGGA
The DNA here is from genome assembly GCA_025965635.1 of Modestobacter sp. Lineage (GTDB taxonomy): Bacteria > Actinomycetota > Actinomycetes > Mycobacteriales > Geodermatophilaceae > Modestobacter. The sequence goes on from JAOPWO010000008.1 coordinate 10,062, forward strand.
CGGCGCCCGCGGCGACCTGTCGGGCCTGAAGGTCGGCGTGGTCACCGAGCTCGGCGGCGAGGGCCACCGCGAGGGCTACGGCGCCGGGGTCCTGGAGCGCGTCGCCGAGGCGGTCGCGCTGCTCACCGAGCTGGGCGCTGCGGTGCGGCCGGTCTCCTGCCCGTCCTTCGACCTGGCGCTGGCCGCCTACTACCTGATCGCACCGAGCGAGGCCTCCTCCAACCTGGCCCGCTTCGACGGCGTCCGGTTCGGCCTGCGGGTCGGCGACGACGGCAGCCACGACCTCGACGAGGTCATGGCCCTCACCCGGGAGCAGGGCTTCGGCGCCGAGGTCAAGCGCCGGATCATCCTGGGCACCTACGCGCTGTCCAGCGGGTACTACGAGGCCTACTACGGGCAGGCGCAGAAGGTGCGCACGCTGATCACCCGGGAGTTCTCCGCCGCGTACGCCGACGTCGACGTCCTGGTCAGCCCGACCAGCCCGACCGTCGCCTGGCCGATCGGGGCCCGGGTCGACGACCCGATCGCCATGTACGCAGCCGACCTGTGCACCCTGCCGGCCAGCCTGGCCGGTGTGCCGGCGATCTCGGTGCCCTGCGGGCTGTCCGAGGGGCTGCCGGTGGGGCTGCAGGTCATGGCGCCCGCCCTCGCCGACGACCGCTGCTACCGCGTCGCTGCGGCGCTCGAGGCCGCGCAGGACGCCGCCCGCGGGCACCGGTTGCTCGACGAGCTGAGCACCGCGGCGGGTGCGGCATGAACGGGGCGACGAAGGCCACCCTCGCGCTGGCCGCGTTCGTCGTGGTCCTCGGCGCCGTTCTGTGGGTCACCACGGACCGTGCCTACTTCGCCGTCTTCATCGTGCTGGGGCTGCTCACCGGTGTGGGTGCCTGGGCCACCAGCCGCACCCCGCCGGCGCCGCGCCCCGGCCCCGGCACCACCTCGGAGGGGAACACCCCGTGAGCACTGACCGCCTCGTCGACTACGACGAGGTCACCACCCGCTACGAGCCGGTGATCGGGCTGGAGACCCACGTCGAGCTGGGCACCGCCTCCAAGATGTTCTGCGGCTGCTCGACGACCTTCGGCGCCGAGCCGAACACCCAGACCTGCCCGGTCTGCCTGGGCCTGCCCGGATCGCTGCCGGTGGCCAACGCCGCCGCCGTCGAGGCCACCATCCAGATCGGCCTGGCGCTGGGCTCGGAGATCGCGCCGTGGTGCCGCTTCGCGCGGAAGAACTACTTCTACCCCGACATCCCCAAGGGCTTCCAGACCAGCCAGTACGACGAGCCGCTGTGCGTCGGCGGGCACCTGGACGTCGACGTCGAGGGGCAGACGTACCGGGTGGAGATCGAGCGCGTGCATCTGGAGGAGGACACCGGCAAGAACCTGCACGTCGGTGGTTCCACCGGGCGCATCCACGGCGCCGACCACTCGCTGGTCGACTACAACCGGGCCGGCATCCCGCTGGTCGAGATCGTCACCCGGCCGGTCCCGGGCGCCGGGGCCAAGGCCCCCGAGGTGGCCCGCGCGTACGTCACCGAGCTCCGCGAGATCGTCCAGACCCTCGGCGTCTCCGATGTGCGGATGGAGCAGGGCAGCCTGCGGTGCGACGTCAACATCTCGCTCAACCCGGTCGGGGCTCCCGAGTGGGGCACCCGCACCGAGACCAAGAACGTGAACTCGCTGCGGTCGGTCGAGCGCGCGGTGCGCTTCGAGATGCGGCGACAGGCCGCGCGCCTGGACGAGGGCGACCGGATCGTGCAGGAGACCCGGCACTTCCACGAGGACACCGGCACCACGTCGTCGGGGCGGAGCAAGGAGGAGGCCACCGACTACCGGTACTTCCCCGAGCCCGACCTGGTGCCCATCGCCGCCGACGCGGACTGGATCGAGCAGCTGCGGGCCGGGCTGCCCGAGCTGCCCGCCGCCCGCCGGACCCGGCTGCAGCAGGAGTGGGGCATCTCGGCCACCGAGATGACCTGGCTGGCCAACGCCGGCGCCCTGGGCCTGGTCGAGGAGACCGTGGCCGCCGGTGCCAACCCGGCCGACGCCCGCAAGTGGTGGCTGGGTGACCTCGCCCGGCGGGCCACCGAGGCCGGCACCGACCTCGCCGAGCTGGCCATCACCCCGGCCCAGGTCGCCGAGCTCGCCCGGCTGATCACCGAGGGCACGATCAACGACAAGCTGGCCCGGCAGGTCCTCGACGGCGTGCTCGCCGGTGAGGGCGACCCGGCGAAGGTGGTCGAGGCCCACGGTCTGGCGGTCCTGGGTGAGTCCGACGAGCTGGTCGCTGCGGTCGACGCGGCGATCGCCGGCGCCCCCGACGTGGTGGCCAAGGTGCAGAGCGGGAAGGTGCAGGCGCTCGGCGCGCTGGTCGGCGCGGTCATGAAGACCACCCGCGGCAAGGCCGACGCGGCCACGGTGCGGCGGATGCTGGAGGAGCGGGTGCTCAGCAGTTAGAGGGGCGAATCGGCGTCCGAGGACGGCGGCAGCACCCGCAGCACCCGGTCGTCGTCGGCGGCCGGTGTGCCGGCGCCGTCCCCGTTGGACGTGGTGATCCACAGCGCGCCGGCGGTGTCGGTGACCACGGTCCGCAGCCGGCCGTACCGGCCGGTGAGGAAACCCTCGGGCTCGGCCACCGGCGTGCGCCGGCCGTCGAGCTCGACCACCAGCACCTGCTCGCCGGTGCGCTCGCCGAGGAAGACGAAGGGCCCCGAGACCGCGCACCCGCCCAGGCCCTCCTGGGCCTGGGGCACCTGCAGCACCGGCGACCGCCCGGCCGGGCCGTAGTCGCCACCGGCGCTCAGCGCGTCGAGCTCGTCCGGGCCGGTGGCCAGGTCATCGGTGCCGAACAGCTGCTCGTCGCCGCCCATGCACAGCGCGGTCACGTCGCTGTGGCCGCGGGAGAACACCGGCCCGTCGCCGGCCGGCTGGCCGAACACGTCAACGGCCAGCACCTTGCCGGCCAGGGACGCGGCGTCGCCGGCGAGCGCCGGGTCGCCCGTGTCGCCGGTGCCCACGTACAGCGTGCCGTCGACGCCGAACACCAGCCCGCCGCCGTTGTGCACCTCGCCCCGGGGGATGCCGGTGAGCACCGGGTTCGGCGTGCCGCCGAGCGGGAACCGCACCACCCGGTTGTCGGTGGCGGTGCTCAGGTAGGCGTAGAGGAGCCCGTCCTCGCCGAAGGTCGGCGAGAGCGCCAGCCCGAGCAGGCCGCCCTCGCCCGCGGTGTCCACCCCGGGCAGCGTCATCAGCTCGCGGGCGGGGGAGCGGTCGGGGAAGACCTGCAGCAGCCGGCCGGTCTCGCGCTCGCCGACCACCGCCGTCCCGTCCGGGAGCACGACCAGCCCGGTGGGGACGGCGAGGTCGGTGGCCACCACGTTCGGGTCGCCGTCGGTCCCCTGGCTGCTGCCCTCCTGCGGCGACGGATCGCCGGGTGCGGGCAGCGGTGCGCTGCTCGACGGTGGGGCGACCTGCGGCGGTGGTCCCTCCGGGCGGTCCCGGAACGGGCCCACCGGCTGGTAGCCGCTCGAGCAGCCGGCGGCCAGCAGGCAGCCGGCCAGAGCCGGCGCCAGCCACCGTCGGCGCGCCGCCACCCGCCCCGTCGTCCGCCGTCCCACCCCGGCCACAGTACGTGCGGCCGGCAGCCGCCGGAGCCGCCTGTCCGCGCCGGCCGGGCCGGCCGGGCCGCGTGAGCCTAGGGTCGGCACCCGTGCCCGAGCCCCACGCCGATGTGACCCTCGACCTGGCCCCCGACCAGCCGTTGCACGTGCTCGTGCCGTCCGCGGAGCTCGCGGCGGCGGCCGAGGCGCTCTCGCCCCGGGTGTCCGCCCATCTGGTCGACCCGCAGGCCGGTCCGCCCACCGGCGAGGCCGCGCAGGCGGTGGTGTGGGTCCCGCCGGGGCAGCGCGCGGCCGGTCTGCCGGACAACGGGTTCCTGGACAGCCTGCCCGGGCTGCGGTTGGTGCAGCTGGTCAGCGCCGGCGCGGAGGCCTACGCCGGCCGGCTGCCCGACCGGATGGTGCTGTGCAACGCGCGCGGGGCGCACACCCCGGCGACCGCCGAGTGGGCCGTGGCGGCGATGCTCGCGGCGCAGCGCGGGCTGCCGTTCTTCGTCCGCGAGCAGGACGCCGGCCGCTGGTCCTACCGCCCGCACACCTCCCTCGTGGGTGCCCGGGTGCTCGTGGTCGGTGCCGGCGACATCGGGCGCGCGATCGGCCGGGTGCTCGCCGGCTTCGACGTCGAGCTCACCTACGTCGCGCGCAGCCCGCGGGAGGGCGTCCGCGGCGTCGACGAGTTGCCCGACCTGCTGCCGCACGCCGACGTGGTGGTCGTCATCGTCCCGGTCACCCCGGACACCACCCGGCTGGTCGACGCGGGCTTCCTGGGCGCCATGGCAGACGGCGCCCTGCTGGTGAACGCCGCCCGGGGCATCGTCGTGGACACCGATGCCCTGCTGGCCGAGCTGATCGCCGGCCGGCTGCGGGCGGCGCTGGACGTGACCGATCCCGAACCGCTGCCGGCGGGCCACCCGCTGTGGTCCGCGCCAGGACTGCTCCTCACCCCCCACATCGCCGGTGCGGTGCCGCAGGGCAACGCGCGGGCGGTGCGGGCGGTCACCGACCAGCTGGCCCGGATCCTGGCGGGGGAGCCGCTCCGGAACGTGGTCACCGACTACTGAGAAGGGTCGCCTGCCCCCACCACCCGCAGGCTCGCGCGGGGTCCTGCTGGGGGCCGCTCCGGCGGGGAGGGTCTTCTTCAGGGCGCGGGGATGCGGCCGCCGGATGCCGCGGCCAGGCGGTCGAGGTCGCGCAGCCGGAGCACCGGCAGCCGCAGCTCGGTCCCGCGGGTGCTCACCAGCCACAGCTCGCCGCGCGGCCCCACCCGGATGCCGGCCACCTCGGTCCATGGGACGTGCCGCCGGCGGACCAGCGAACGCACCGTGACGCCGGCGCCGGGGTCGTCGGGGGACGCCCCGCCGGTCACGTCCACTCCCACCCGGAGCACCCAGGCCGCGGCGAGCACCGGCACCAGCAGGAGCAGCGCGGCCCACGGGCCGGCTGCGGCGGTCGGCAGCACGCAGAGCAGCAGCAGGGCGACGGGAAGGAGCGCGGTCCGGCTCATCCGGAAGCGGGCGACAGCCACGTCTGCAGATGATCCCAGGCCCGCCGTGGCGGCCTCGCCGGACGGTGGCTGCCCACGTGCTGCGCAGCGCGGCCTAGCATGCCTGGACGTGACGACCGTCGAGGACCGCCCCGCCGCCGACAGCGGCACCGCTGACATGAAGCCCCGCAGCCGTGAGGTGACCGACGGGGACGCCAGGGCCCCCGCCCGCGCCATGCTCCGCGCCGTGGGCATGGGTGACGACGACTGGGTGAAGCCGCAGATCGGTGTGGCCTCGTCCTGGAACGAGATCACCCCGTGCAACCTCTCCCTGGACCGGCTGGCCAAGCGGGCCAAGGAGGGGGTGCACGCCGCCGGCGGCTACCCGCTGGAGTTCGGCACCATCTCCGTCTCCGACGGCATCTCCATGGGTCACGAGGGCATGCGCGCCTCGCTGGTGTCCCGCGAGGTGATCGCCGACTCCGTGGAGACGGTCATGTTCGCCGAGCGGCTGGACGGGTCGGTGCTGCTGGCCGGCTGCGACAAGTCGCTCCCCGGCATGCTGATGGCCGCCGCCCGCCTGGACCTGGCCAGCGTGTTCGTCTACTCCGGCTCGACGCTGCCGGGAAGGCTGGGCGACCGCGACCTCACGCTGATCGACGTCTTCGAGGGCGTCGGTGCCTGCGCCGCCGGGAAGATCACCCGCGACGAGCTCACCGCCATCGAGAAGGCCGCCTGCCCCGGGCAGGGCTCCTGCGGCGGCATGTACACCGCCAACACGATGGCCAGCGTCGCCGAGGCGCTCGGGATGGCCCTGCCGGGCAGCGCCGCGCCACCGGCGCCGGACGCCCGCCGCGACGCCATCGCGATCGCCTCCGGCGAGGCCGTGGTCAACCTGCTCCGCAAGGGCATCACCGCCCGGCAGATCATGACCAAGCAGGCGTTCGAGAACGCGATCACCGTGGCCATGGCCCTCGGTGGGTCGACCAACGCCGTGCTGCACCTGATGGCGATCGCGCACGAGGCCGACGTCGACCTGACGCTGGAGGACTTCAACCGGATCGGTGACCGCACGCCGCACCTGGCCGACGTGAAGCCGTTCGGCCGGTTCGTCATGACCGACGTCGACCGGATCGGCGGCGTCCCGGTGGTCATGCGGGCACTGCTGGACGCCGGTCTCCTGCACGGCGACGTGCTCACCGTGACCGGGCGGACGCTGGCGGAGAACCTCGCCGAGCTCTCCCCGCCCGACCCCGACGGGGCGATCATCCACGCGATGAACGACCCCATCCACAAGACCGGTGGGCTCAGCATCCTGCGCGGCTCGCTGGCGCCCGACGGTGCGGTGGTGAAGTCGGCGGGCTTCGACGCCGAGGTCTTCGAGGGCACCGCCCGGGTCTTCGACGGCGAGCAGGGCGCGATGGACGCCGTCACCGAGGGCACCCTGAAGCCCAACGACGTCGTCGTCATCCGGTACGAGGGTCCCCGCGGTGGCCCGGGCATGCGCGAGATGCTCGCCGTCACCGGGGCGATCAAGGGTGCGGGTCTCGGCAAGGACGTTCTCCTGCTGACCGACGGCCGCTTCTCCGGTGGCACCACCGGCCTCTGCGTGGGGCACATCGCGCCCGAGGCGACCGACGGAGGACCGATCGCCTTCGTCCGGGACGGCGACCCCATCCGCCTCGACCTGGCCGCGCGCACCCTCGACCTGCTGGTCGACGAGGCCGAGCTGGCCCGCCGCGCCGAGGGGTGGACGCCGCCGCCCCCGCGCTACACCCGGGGTGTGCTGGGCAAGTACGCGAAGCTCGTGGGCTCGGCCGCCCAGGGCGCGATCTGCGGCTGAACCGCCACACCTCCCCGCTCACCCCGCTCGGGGTGAGCGGGGAGGACACCCACCCCTAGGGGTGAGGACCAGCCGGGTGCGCTGTGGAGCGGGGGCCGCCCCGCCGACAACCCTGCTGTGGACCAGAAGCGGCGACGCACACCCGGCCGTTGGCTGCTGGCCGTCCCGGTGCTGACCGGCGCGGCCGGCGGCGCCCTGCCCGGTGCGGGCCGCCTCCTGGCGGTGGCCGCGGCCCTGCTCGCGGTCATCGTGCTGTGGCGGGCCGGCCGGCGGTCGGCCGGCGGGGCCCGCGGCTGGACGTTGATGGCCGCCGCCATCGTGTTCAGCGTCGTCGGCAACGCCGTGGTCGGGTTCCGGGGTGCCGGTGGCGACGCGCTGCACGATCCGGCCCGCTTCTTCGCCTTCATGCCTGCCGTCGTGCTGGCCCTGGCCGGGGTGCTCGGCCTGCTCACCTGGGCGCAGCTGCGCCGGGGCGGAGCCCGGCTGATCACCGAGACGGCACTGTTCTTCAGCGCGGCGATGGTGCTGGCGCAGGTGCTCGTGGTCGGGCCCGTGCTGGAGCGCTCGGCCCTCGACCCCGCGGGTCGCGCCGCGATCGAGTTGTCCTGCTTCGCGACGGCGCTGCTGCTGTCCGCTCTGCTCGTGCTGGTCTCGGTGTCGCCCGGGCGGCGGGTCACCGGCGCCGTCCTGCTGCTGGCCACGACCACGATGGCCGTCGGCCGGTTCGCCACGATGACCCATGCCGGGCCCCTGGCCGTCCTCCTCCCGTGGGTACCGGCCTTCCAGATCACCGCCCTCCTCCTGGTGGTCCTGGCCGTGCTCCGCGACCGCGGACCGGGCAGCGACGGGCAGGTGCCGCCGACCCACCGGCCCACCCGGCTCAGCCTGGCCGGCCAGTTGCTCCCGCACCTGGTGATGGTGTTGTCCGCCCTGCTGTTCGTGGGCACCGCCGTGCTCGGTGCCCGCCACACCCTGGTGGCTGCGGCTGCCGTGCTGGCCGGGCTCGTGCTCACCGCGCTGCACCGGGCGGTCACCGCCCGGGACGAGGCACGGGTCGCCACCCGGGTGCACCGCAGCGAGGCCTACTTCCGCTCCCTGGTGCGCTCCAGCAGCGACGCCGTCCTGATCCTCGACGGCGACCTGCGGGTCACCTGGGCCGCGCCCACCCTGGTCGCCGGGGTCGCCGACGCCGGCGCCGAGCTGGTGGGCGCCCGGCTGCCCGACGTGGTGCACGCCGACGACGCAGAGTCGGTCGCCGGCTGGCTGACCGGCGACGCCGCGGGCGCCGGCCCGTCCGGCCTGCTCACCTTCCGGCTGCCGGCGCTGCGCGGGCGCTGGCGGGTGCTGGAGACCGGCGTCAGCGACCTGCGGGCCGACGACGACGTCCAGGCGCTCGTGCTGCACTGCCGCGACGTGACCGCCCGGCTGGACCGCGAGGACCAGCTGCACTCCATCGCCTTCATCGACCCGCTCACCGGGCTGCCCAACCGGGCCGCCCAGATGGTCGCCCTGAGCAGCCGGCTGGGCGCGCTCAACGACCACGCCGATGCAGAGCTGGCGGCTCTCGCGACCGACGGCCCGGCCGCTGCGGTCGACCCGGTCGAGGGCGCCTCCCTGCTGCTGTTCGAGCTGCAGGGCCTGCACGAGTCCCGTGAGCACGCCGGTGGCGACGTCGTCGACCTCGCGCTGGTGGAGATCGGCCGGCGGCTGCGCAGCACCCTGCGCAGCGAGGACCAGGTGGCCCGGGTCGGCGCGGAGGTCTTCAGCGTCCTGGCCATCGGCACCCGCGCCGACGTCGACCGGGTGGCGTCCCGCTGCCTGTCGGTGATCGAGCAGCCGCTGGCCACCGACTCCGGCCTGGTGGACCTGACCGCCGCCGTCGGCCTGGTGCCCCTGTCGGCCGGGCTCTCCGAGCGGGACGCCCTGGACCGCGCGGACCTGGCGCTGCGGGACGCGCGAGCGGCGACCCCCGGCACGGTGCGCCGCTACTCCGACGACCTCGGCGCCGCCCGCGACCGGCAGGAGCAGCTGCGCCGTGACCTGATGGGCGCACGCGAGCGGGGCGAGCTGGCCCTGGCCTGGCAGCCCATCGTGGCGCTGGCCGACCACCGGATCACCGGGATCGAGGCCTCGCTCCGCTGGCGGCACCCCGTGCTCGGTGACGTGCCCCCCGAGGAGTTCCTGCCCGTGGCCGCGCGTGCCGGTCTGGACGTCGACCTGCAGCGCTGGGTGCTGCGTGAGGCCACGGTCGCCGCGGCCGGGCTGCCCGGGCAGGGCCTGGCCCTGAAGCTGGGCGTCGACATCTCGGTGCAGCACCTGGCGTCGGGCACCCTGGTCGGCGACGTGTCCGCGGCGCTGCAGGCCAGCGGTCTGCCACCGGAGCAGCTGGTCGTGGAGATCTGCGAGGCCGCGGTCGCCGGCGGCGGGGAGCGTGAGGCAGCCGACGTCGCCGCCCTCCGGCTGATGGGCGTGCACCTGGCGCTCGACGACTTCGGGAGCGGCCACGCGTCGCTGCCGCAGCTCTCCCGGCTGCCGGTCGACGTCATCAAGCTCGACCGGTCGTTCCTGTCCCGCGTCGACCGCGACCCCTACACCCGGGCGGTGTGCGAGTCCGTCGTGGGCATCGGAGCCGCGCTGAACGTCGACGTCGTGGCCGTCGGGGTGGAGACCACCGGGCAGCTCGCGGTCCTGGAGTCGATCGGCTGCGGCTTCGCGCAGGGCTTCCTGCTCTCCCGCCCGGTCAGCCTGGCCGCGCTGGTCGAGCTGCTGGAGCAGGGCGCCGGGCAGCTGTGGCCCGGCATCCCCGGCCGGGTGTGAGCGCCTCGGGTCCGGTCGTCCTGGCCATGCGTCGCCGTCCCGCTGGCCTCGGGCCGCCGGCCCTGGTGCTGGCCGCCGTCGAGCTCCTGGCTCCCGGCGTCGCCTCCTCGGCCACTCCCGCCGGGCCGGCGCTGGCCACCCAGGACGCCGGCGTCATCCGGTCCGCCGGCGGGCGGCTGCGCGTGCCCGCGGTGCTGGACGGCACCGTCGCGCTGGTCGCCCGCGGCCGGTCGGGGTGTCGACGCCGGCCTGCTGGACGCCGGGCCGGTCGACGGAACGCTGCCCGCCACCGCACCGGCGGTCGCCCGACCGGCTCCGTACCCGTCGCCGTCCCACATCCGCGGGCCCGGTGTCCACCTGGTGGGACGGCCCGGTTGACGGGGAGCCGGTCGGGGGCGCAGAGTGTCCTGGTGCTCCGCACCCTCCTCGTAGTCATCCCCTAGCGCGCCGGTCGCCCCGACCGACGCGCCGCCCCTCCGTGCCAACCGGCACGAGGGGTTTTTTGTTGGCCGGGGAACGTCCGGCCGACGACCGCGCCCCCCGCCGCACCCCACCCCGTCCAGGGAGATCGTCGAAGATGAG
>JAOPWO010000021.1 GCA_025965635.1 Modestobacter sp.
CGCTGGCGACCGGGCTGGCGGTCGCCGCCCAGGCCGGCATCGCCGCCGCGCTGGCCGCGGCGGTGAGCCGCTGGCGGTCGGGGGACTGAAGAAGGACCCCCTCGCCCCCCGCCGCTCGCAGGTTCGCGGTGGTCCTGGCGAGGGGGCCGGAGATCCCCGCGCCCGTGGCCCCGTGAGGGGGCCGGGGAGCACCCGGCCCGCCCGTCTAGGGTTGGCAAGCGTGCCAGCCGCTGCGCCCGCCGTCCCGCGGGTTCGCGTGGTCGTGCTGCTGTCCGGGGCGGGCACCCTCTGTGCCGCGCTGCTGACCGCCGCTGCCGACCCGCGGTACCCCGCCGAGGTCGTCGCCGTCGGGTCCGACCGTGCCGATGCCCCGGGGCTGGACGCCGCCCGGGTACGCGGGCTGACCACGTTCGTCGCCTCGCTGCCCGACCATCCCGACCGGCCCGCCTGGGACCGGGCGCTCGCCGCGGAGCTGGCCGTCCACCGGCCCGACTGGGTGGTGTGCGCCGGCTTCATGAAGCTGCTGGGTCCGGCCGTCCTGGCCGCCTTCCCCGGCCGGCTGGTCAACACCCACCCCGCCCTGCTGCCCGCCTTCCCGGGCGCGCACCCCGTCCGGGACGCCCTGGCCGCCGGGGTGCAGACCACCGGCGCCACCGTGGACCTGGTCGACGCCGGCGTCGACAAAGGACCGGTGCTGGCCCAGCGCCCGGTCCCGGTCCGGCCCGGGGACGACGAGATCCAGTTGCACGAGCGCATCAAGACCGTGGAGCGGGAGCTCCTGGTGCAGACGGTGGCCGACCTGGCCACCACGCCCGGCCACCCGGCAGTGCCGGCGGTCGGCCCCCAGACCCGCACCGAGAACGAGGAGACCAGTCGATGAGCGAGCGCACCCCCGTACGCCGGGCCCTGCTGGGCGTGTACGACAAGAACGGCGTCGAGGAGCTTGCCCGCGGGCTGGCCGAGGCCGGCGTGGAGCTGGTGAGCACCGGTGCCACGGCGGCCAGGATCGCCGCCGCGGGGGTCCCGGTCACGCCGGTGGAGCAGGTGACCGGTTTCCCCGAGTGCCTGGACGGCCGGGTGAAGACCCTGCACCCGGCGGTGCACGCCGGGATCCTCGCCGACCGGCGCAAGCCCGAGCACGTCGCCCAGCTCGACGAGCTGGGCATCGCGGCCTTCGACCTGGTCGTGGTGAACCTGTACCCGTTCAGCGAGACCGTGGCCTCCGGCGCCTCGCCCGACGAGTGCATCGAGCAGATCGACATCGGCGGCCCCGCCATGGTGCGGGCCGCGGCGAAGAACCACCCGTCGGTCGCCGTCGTCGTCGATCCCGGTCGCTACGACGAGGTGCTCGAGGCGGTGACCGCGGGCGGGTTCACCCTCGCCCAGCGCCAGGGGCTGGCCGCCGAGGCGTTCCGGCACACGGCGGCCTACGACGTCGCCGTCGCGTCCTGGATGGGCAACGTGCTGGCGCCCGACGACGAGAGCGGCTTCCCCGAGTGGGTGGGCGGCAGCTGGGAGCGCACCGACGTGCTGCGCTACGGCGAGAACCCGCACCAGGGCGCGGCGCTGTACCGCAGCGGCCAGCCGGGGCTGGCCGACGCCGAGCAGCTGCACGGCAAGCAGATGTCCTACAACAACTACGTCGACACCGACGCCGCCTGGCGGGCCGCGCACGACCACGCCGACCCCTGCGTGGCGATCATCAAGCACGCCAACCCGTGCGGCATCGCGGTGGGTGCCGACGTCGCCGCGGCGCACCGCAAGGCGCACGCCTGCGACCCGGTCTCGGCTTTCGGTGGGGTCATCGCGGCCAACCGGGAGATCGACCTGACCCTCGCCGAGCAGATCTCCGAGGTGTTCACCGAGGTCGTGGTCGCGCCGTCCTTCACCGAGGACGCGCTGGGCCTGCTGAGCGCGAAGAAGAACATCCGGCTGCTGCGGATGCCGGAGGCGCCGCGGCTGTCGGTCGAGCTGCGCGCGGTCAGCGGCGGGCTGCTGCTGCAGACCGCCGACCGGGTCGACGCCCCCGGCGACGACCCGACGAGCTGGACACTGGCGGCCGGCCAGCCGCTGGCCGCCGCAGACCTCGACGACCTGGTCTTCGCCTGGCGCAGCGTCCGTTCGGTGCGCAGCAACGCGATCCTGCTGGCCAGCGACAAGGCCACCGTCGGGGTGGGCATGGGCCAGGTCAACCGGGTGGACGCCGCCCGCCTCGCGGTCGCCCGCGCCGGGGACCGGGCTGCCGGGGCGGTCGCCGCCTCCGACGCCTTCTTCCCGTTCGCCGACGGGCTGCAGGTGCTGCTGGACGCCGGGGTGCGGGCGGTCGTGCAGCCCGGCGGGTCGGTGCGCGACCCCGAGGTGATCGAGGCGGCGGCCACGGCCGGCGTCACGCTGTACCTGACCGGCACCCGCCACTTCGCCCACTAGCAGGAAGACCCCGTGCAGGAAGGCCCCGTGCCCCCCGACGCCCGCACGCTCGCGCCGGGCCCCTGCGCGGGACCGGGACCGCACGCCAGTGCACCCGGGAAGGGCACGACCTGGGAGGGGGAGGACTTCGCCCGGGTCGACTGGGACTGGACCGAGCTGGAGCGGGTCACCTTCCTCGGCTGTCGCTTCGAGGAGGCCTCACTGGTCGAGCTCGTCACCCGGCGGTGCGTCTTCGAGCAGTGCGTGCTGACCGGGGTGTCGCTGTCCGGTTCCCGGCACGAGGGGACGGCGTTCCTCTCCTGCCGCTTCGACCGCGCCACGCTGTTCGACGTCGCCTGGGAGGACTGCAAGCTCACCGGGTCGCAGTTCCCCGGGGCAACCCTCCGCCCGATGACGGCGACCGGGTGCGACTGGTCCTATGCGTCGCTGCGCGGGGTCGACCTGTCCGGGGTCGACCTCTCCGGGCAGCGGCTGACCGAGGCCGACCTCACCGACGCCGACCTGCGCGGGGCCGACCTGTCCGGCGCCGACCTGCGGCACGCCCGCCTGCAGGGCGCCACGCTGCGGGGCGCCGACCTGCGCGGCGCGGTCACCGACGGGGTGGACTGGCGTGGCTTCGACCCCACCGGCGCGCGGCTGGACCTCGGTCAGGCGGTGCAGTTCGTCCGCGCCCACGGAGCCCTCGTCGAGGCGTAGGGGTCAGCGCTGCGGTGGAGCGCAGATCACGCCCGGTGGGGGCCGGAGGCCGATGTGCGCCGCGGGCCCGTGTTGAGCGCCTTGAGTGCGCCGAGCAGGCCCAGGCCGGCGACGGCGGCGGTGAACCAGCCGCCCACCGCGGAGCGGGCGAGGTCCCAGTTCGCGTCGGCCAGCGGGACCAGCACCCCGGCGGCGACGACCAGCGAGACCAGCAGCGCCAGCACGCCGAGGAACCGGTGCGTGCGGGCCGGGACGTACATCAGCAGACCGAGCACGAAGAGCATGATCCCGCCGCCCACCACCGCGAGCGGCTGCCACGACCCGGTCCCCAGAGCCCGCGCCGCGCCTGTGCGGGCGTCCTCGAGGCCGTTGCGGACGAGCTCCAGTCCGATGGCGCCGCCGTTCACCCAGACGACCAGCAGGCTGACCCCGGCGGCCATCCCGGCCAGCAGGAGCAGCAGTCCGGCCAGGACGTCGGCCCGACGGACCGCCACCGGAGAGGTGCTGTGGTCGGGCGCCCAGGGGCCGTCGTGGCCGGTGGGGGCGTCGCCGTGGTCGACCGGTGCGGCCGGGCCGTCCTGGACGTACGTGGGTGGGACCAGCCGCTGGGTGTGCTGCGCCGGCTCGGCCGGAGGGTCGTGGGGCACCTCGTACCGGTCGAGGGGGACCACCTCCGTCGGCTGGTCGGCCAGTGGCTGCCCGGTGGTGCCGCGGTGGGCGGTGCTGCCGTGCCCGGGGTCGGTCATCGGAGGTCTCCTCGCGCGCAGGAGGGGCGGTCGGGTGTCGCGAGCCTAGGACGGTGGCGAGGTGGACGTCGGGCAGACTGGGCACGTGGTTGCGACGACGTTGGACGGCAAGGCGACCGCGGCAGCGATCCGCACCGAGCTCACCGGGCGGGTGGCGGCCCTGACCGCGGCGGGACGGCGTCCCGGGCTCGGGACGCTGCTGGTCGGCGACGACCCGGGCAGTCGCTGGTACGTCTCCGCGAAGCACAAGGACTGCGCGCAGGTCGGCATCGCCAGCCTGCAGCGCGAGCTGCCGGCCAGCGCCGACCTGGCCGAGGTCCTGGCCGTCGTGGACGAGTTCAACGCCGACCCCGAGTGCACGGGGTACATCGTGCAGCTGCCGCTCCCGCGGGGGCTGGACGAGAGCGTCGTCCTCGAGCGGATGGACCCGGCCAAGGACGCCGACGGCCTGCACCCGATCAACCTGGGCCGGCTGGTGCTCGGCGTCCCCGGGCCGCTGCCGTGCACCCCGCAGGGGATCGTCGAGCTGCTGCGTCGCCACGACGTCCCGATCGCCGGCGCCGAGGTCGTCGTCGTGGGCCGCGGGATCACCGTCGGGCGGCCGCTGGGCCTGCTGCTCACCCGGCGCACGGAGAACGCCACCGTGACCCTGTGCCACACCGGCACCCGGGACCTGGCGGCGCACACCCGCGCCGCCGTCGGGATCGGCGCCGCCGCCGGTGTGCCGGGCCTGATCACCGCCGCCATGGTGAAGCCGGGGGCCGCCGTCCTCGACGTCGGGGTGAGCCGGGTGGACGGGAAGATCGCCGGGGACGTCGCCGCCGACGTCCTCGCGGTCGCCGGCCACGTCGCTCCCAACCCGGGTGGGGTCGGCCCGATGACCCGGGCGATGCTGCTGGCCAACGTGGTCCTGGCCGCGGAACTGGCCGTGGGCGCCAAGGCGCTGACGGCATGAGCTCGCCGGCCACCCGGCCTGAGGGCACCCGGCCGCCGCTCTACGTGCGGCGGCCGCTGGTGGCCGGGCTGGTCCGGCAGTGGCCGCTGTTCCTGGTGATCCTCGGAGTCGGCGTGGGACTGCTGATGGTCGCCCTCGACCACTGGCGGCGCGGGCTGGTGGTGGTCGGGCTGGCGCTCGTCGTCGCCGCGTTGTTCCGGCTGCTGCTCCCGCTGCCCATGCTCGGCTTCCTGGCCGTCCGCAGCCGCACGATCGACGTCACCCTCACCGCCGGCGCCGGCCTGACCATCGCCCTCGTCGCGCTGACGCTGCCCAGCGTCTGACCCACGCAGCTCCACTGGGGAACCCGGCCGCCGCCGCGGTCTGACCCACGCAGCTCCTCTGGGGAACCCGGCCGCCGCCGCGGGCTGACCCACGCAGCTCCGCTGGGGAACCCGACCGCCGCCGCGGGCTGACCCACGCAGCTCCGCTGGGGAACCCGACCGCCGCCGCGGGCTGACCCGCGCAGCTCCGCTGGGGAACCCGGCCGCCGCCGCGGGCTGACCCGCGCAGCTCCGCTGGGGAGCCCGGCCGCCGCCGCGGGCTG
>JAOPWO010000027.1 GCA_025965635.1 Modestobacter sp.
GCTGCCTGCCGTGCGGCGGGCCGGCGCGGACGGCACCGGCGCCTCGGTCTCCAGCAGGTCCTGGGGCAGGCCCAGCCAGACCGGGCCGGCGGGCTCGGCCACGGCGGCGTGCAGCGCGCGGTCGACGTCGTCCACGACCAGCTCGGCGGCGGCGCAGGTGTGCGACCACTTCACGTGCTGCCGGACCATGTCGCGCGGATGGGCGAGGGTGGTGAACGCCTGACGCCCGGCCAGGGTGGTGGCCTTGAGGCCGTTGAGCACCAGCACCGGCGCGTGCGACAGCTGGGCCGACGACAGGTGCGCCAGCCCGTTGGCCATCCCGACGTTGGTATGCAGGTAGGCCACCGCCGGCCGCCCGGTGACCCGGGCGTCCCCCTCGGCCATCGCCACGGCCACCGACTCGTGGGTGACCAGGACGAGCTGGAGGTCCGTGCGGCTGACCAGCGCGTCGAGCACGGCGGCCTCGGTGCTGCCCGGGCAGCAGTAGACGCGCCGCACCCCCCAGGCGGCGAGCACGTCGAGCAGGCCGCGCGTGACGCCGGTGCCACCGTGGGCGCGGCGCGGCGCGCGGACAGGCGCAGCCACTGCGGTCATCGGGCTCCTTGTCGCTGGAGGGGCGGCCAGGACGGCCGGACACCCTGCGTGTGACGGCGAACACTAGCCGGATGTTCGGCTGTGAGGACAACTCTCCCTATGGATTCCTTTAGACGGAATCGTCTGCCTCAGACGTCGAGGGCGATCTTGTGGTGGACGACCGGTTCGACATGCCGGAATGATCTGGTCGGGTATTGCACATGGGCGGACACCGCGCGATACGGTCCGCCTCTGTGCCGCCGCTCACGGCGGCCGACCGTCCACGCCCGGGCCTCGCCTGCCGTGCCGGTCGTCGCGTTCCGGTCGGCCCTCGGCCGACCCCCCGGAGGTGCTCATGTCCGCGTTGTCCCCGTTGGTCGCCCTCGACCAAGACGCCCTGCGCTGCCCCGCCGGCGCCTACGAGCAGCTGCGCGAGCGGGGCGTGCACTACGCCGAGGAGATCGACGCCTATGTCGTGTCCCGGCACGAGGACGTCGTCCGGGTGCTCCGCGACGGCCGGACGTTCTCCTCGCAGAACACCGTCGGCCGCATCCTGCCGCCGGCGGACCCGACCAACCCCGCACAGCCCCTCGCCCCCCTCCTGCTGCTCTCCGACGACCCCGAGCACGCCAAGCGCCGCTCGATCGTCAACCGCGCCTTCACCCCGTCGAAGATCGCCGCCTGGGAAGCGGAGGTCCGCCGGCTCGCCACCGACCAGGTCGACCGGTTGCGCGACCTCCCCGACGTCGACTTCGTCCGCGATCTGGCCGCGCTGCTGCCCGTCCGGGTGATCAGCCGGGTGCTCGGCGTGCCACCGGAGGACGTCGACCGGTTCCGCGAGTGGTCGGAGGAGATCACCAGCTCGGTGGGCAACCACGGCGGCGACCCGGTCCGGCGCGAGCAGGTGCAGGAGGCGTTCTCCGGCTACATCAGCCGGCAGCTCGACCAGTGGGACGGCACGATCGACACCAGCGTGCTGTCCCAGATCGCGGCGGCGGAGCGCGCCGGCGAGCTGACCCGGGACCAGTGCGTGAGCTTCGTGACCGAGCTGCTGGTCGCCGGCAACATCACCACGACCCACCACATCTCCTCCAGCGTCGCGCTCCTGGCCCGCCACGAGGGGCTGTTCGACCGGCTGGCCGCCGAGCCGTCGCTGATCCAGGGCTTCGTCGAGGAGTCGCTGCGGCTGGAGGCGCCGATCCAGGGCTTCTACCGGCTGGCGATGGCCGACGCCGAGGTCGGCGGCGTGCCGATCCCGGAGGGCTCCCGGGTGTTCGTGCTCTACGGCTCGGCCAACCGCGACGAGAAGGCCTGGACCGACTGCCCGCACATGGTGCTGGACCGGCCCAACGCCGCGGCGCATCTGGCCTTCGGCAAGGGCGCGCACGCCTGCATCGGGTCGTCGCTGGCCCGCCTCGAGGGTCGGGTCGTCCTCGAGGTGCTGCTGGAGCGTCTCGCCGGCTTCGAACTCACCGTGCCCGTCGACGAGGTGCCCTACGGCGCCAGCTTCGTCAACCACGGACCGATCAGCCTCCCGGCCACCCTGACCTTCCGCTCACCCGCCCCCGTCGACGCCGCCAGGGCCGCCCGATGACCGCCCGGGTCGCCGTCGACACCGCGGTCTGCGAGCTGCACGGGCAGTGCGTCGAAGCCGCCCCGGAGGTGTTCGCCTTCGACGGCGGCGGGCAGCTGCAGTACCGGGAGACGGTCCCCGACGACGAGGTGACCGCGGTCCAGGACGCCCAGTTCCTCTGCCCCACCCAGGCCATCGCGCTGTCCCGCGACGCGTGAGCGCGGAGCCGCGGTGAGCGCCGCCGTCCCGTCGCGGGTGGTGGTGGTCGGCGCCGGGCTGGCCGGGCTGCGGACGGCGCAGGGTCTGCGGCGCGCCGGCTTCGACGGCGACCTCGTCGTGCTGGGCGAGGAACCGCACCTGCCCTACGACCGTCCGCCGCTGTCCAAGCAGCTGCTGCTGGGCAGCTGGGACGCCGACCGGGTCCGACTCGCGACCCCCGAGGTCCTCGCCGGCGCGGGCATTGCCGTCCGCACCGGGGAGCAGGTGACCGGCCTCCACCCGGCCGGCCACCGGGTCGCACTCGCCTCGGGCGAGCCGCTCGGCTACGACGCCCTCGTCGTCGCCACCGGCGCCGCGCCGCACGCCTGGCCGTTCCCCTCCGGCGGGCTGGCCGGCGTGCACGACCTACGGCGGCTGGACGACGCCCTGGCCCTCGCCGACGCGTTCGCGGCCGGGGCACGGGTGGCCGTGGTCGGCGCGGGCTT